>CAMOEO010000126.1 GCA_946612175.1 uncultured Verrucomicrobiota bacterium | reverse complement strand
CGTTCATGATGGCGCTCGTCATCATTCCGGACGAATCGATGTGGACGCTCATGGTTCGGCGGTCGCGTCGTGAACGACGTCCTCCCGAAGGACCGCGACATCGCGATGGTCTTCCAGAACTACGCGCTCTATCCGCACATGACCGTGCGCGAGAACCTGGCCTTCGGCCTCAGGCTGCGCAAGGTCCCGAAGGACGAGATCGCGCGCCGGATCGCCGACGCCGCCTCCATTCTGGGCATCGAGCCCTACCTGGACCGCCGCCCGAAGGCGCTCTCCGGCGGCCAGCGCCAGCGCGTCGCCGTCGGCCGCGCGATCGTCCGCAATCCCGCCGTCTTCCTCTTCGACGAGCCGCTCTCGAACCTCGACGCGAAGATGCGCGCGCAGATGCGCGTCGAGATCAAGCGCCTCCACGCCCGACTCGGCGCGACGATGATCTACGTCACGCACGACCAGATCGAGGCGATGACGATGGGCGACCGGATCGTCGTGATGGAGGGCGCGGAGACCTACGTCTACGCCGCGGCCGCGGGCGCGTCCTTCGTTTCCCGCGCCCCCGCCGGGACGTCCGTCCGCGCCGGTTCCCGCGCGCGGTTCCTCCTCGACCTCGACCGCGCCTCCCTCTTCGGCCCCGACGGCCGGAGCCTCGTCCTCCGGTAGCGGCCGCGGGGGCGTCGGCGGTCGCTTCGGAGGCGCCGGAGAGGCTGCAGGTCGCCAGGAGGCCGTACCTGCCCGTCGTCAAGGCGCAGAGCGGTTCCAGAAGGCGCGGAGGAGGGCCGTCTTGCGGCGGAACGGCCGGCCGCAGCGGACGAGGAGGTTGCCGGCGGCGAGGTTGCGGTCGGGCTCGTCGCGCAGGTGCGCGAGTTCCGGGTAGCGGCGGAGCCACGCGGGATCGTCCGCGCGGCCCGCGCACTTCCCGCGGAACTCCGGTTCGTCGAGCTTGGCGAGCCACCGCTCCGCGCCCCACGGGTCGAAGCTCATCGCGAGCGCGCAGTCCTCGAAGACGTTCGCGAAGATCCGGTTGTGCTGCCCGCCGTGGACCTGCACCGCGCCGAAGTTGCCGCGCGAGGCCCGCCGGAAGAGGTTGCCGTAGATCGCCGTGCCGCTGATGAGGTCGTCGAGCCGCACGGCCGCGCGGCCGCAGGCGTGCATGCCCTCCTCTCCGATGTCCTCGAAGAGGTTGAACGCGATGACGTTCCCGCGGTAGGTCGGGTCGCCCCACGTGTCGATCGCCCCCTGGTCGTCGGAGGCCAGGACGCAGCGGCGGAAGGCGCACCCCGCCACGGCGTGGTCGTTGCCCTCGAGGCGGATCGCGCTCGACGGCTGGTCCTCGAACGAGCAGTCCGCCACGAGCCCGCCGCAGCCTTCGAGGAGAACGCCCGGCTGGTAGCAGAGCGCGAGCCGCGCGTTGCGCGAGAAGACGCAGTCCGCGACCATCGCCGCGCCCGGGCGCGGCGCCCGGCCGGGCTCGCGCGAGCCGGCCGCGAGGCGGAGCCCGCCGTGCCCGGTTCGCTCGACGCGGCACTTGTGCACGAACGCGCCGTCGCAGCCGTCGAGGTCGAACCCCGTCCCGCCGACGCCGGAGACGGAGACCGCGGTGAGGTCCAGGTTCGTCGCGGCGTGCGCGCGAAGGGCGTCGCCAGCCGTGCCGCGCAGCGCGAGGTGTTCGATCCGGACGCCGTCCGCGCCGTCGATCCGCAGGAGCGGCCCGTCGAAGACGGGGACGCGGATCGTCCCGAATCCTCCCTCGGGAGGCCAGACGAGCAGCGAGCCGTCCGCAAGGCACCACTCGCCGGGACGCGAAAGCAGCTCCGGCGCGCCGAGGAGCGCCACGCGCGGCGCTTCCCCGAGCCCGTAGCAGTGCGGTGAGAGCAGGTCGAACACGCCGTCGCCGGCGGCGCGGGCGGGGAGCGTCGCGTCCGCCCAGTCGTAGCGCCACCAGCCCTGCGCGAGCGCCTCCACACCGGCGGGCAGGGAGGGGGCGTTCGTGAGCGAGAAGCGTCCCGTGGCGGGGTCTGCGGCCGCTTGCGCCCAGCCTTCGTCCGGCCAGCGCGCGAGGGCGAGCTCGTTCGTGCCGTCCGCGAAGAGCAGGGCGCCGCGGCGCGGACCCGGCACGCCGACGCCGCAGGGCGCGGGCGGGACCATTTCGGCGGGCGCGGGCGCGGCGAGGACGGCGCGGCGCGCGGCGTCCGACGGCAGCCGCGCGAGCAGCGCGGGGTCGTCGACCGGCGCGAACGCGGCACGGGGAATCCTGGCGGAGCCGTCGAGGATGGCGAGGGGGCCGGAGAGACCGACGCCGCGCGCGGCCGCGCCGCGCAGCTCGATCGTCCGGCGCACGGGGTAGACGCCGGGGGCGAGCAGAATCAGGGAGGGGGCGTTTGTCTCCGCCGCGGCGAGATCCGCGACCGCGCGCTCGATGGCGCCGGCCACGTCGTTGCCGCAGTCTTCGGCATGCAGGACGCGGACGGCGTCCGGACGGACGAACGTCGCCGCTTCGGTCCACCGCCTGCGGACGAGGTCCCGGAACGACTCGCGCGTCGGCGCGGGGAAGTCGGCGGAGAAGGCCTCGAAGAGCGCGGAGGCGTCCGTCGCCTCCGGCGGCGGGGCGGGCGGCGGATCGACGGCCAGCGCGGCCTCGAGCAGAAGCTCCGGCGGGGCGTCCGGCAGGGCCCGCGCCGCCTCCGCGAACGCGGCGGCGACCTCGGCGCCGGAGAGGACGCGCGGCGCGAGCGCGACGGACGCCACCGCGCCGCGCAGCGCGCCGACGCCGAAGTCGACGTAGCCCGCCTTGAGCGGCTCGCCGCGGAGGATCGGCGCGGGGAATTCCGGCGCGGAGGAGGCGGCGAGGGCGCCGTCGATCCAAAGCCGTGCCGTGCCGTTCGTGGCGGAGTCCGCGCAGGGCTCCCAGGAGATCGCGACGTGGTGCCACGCGCCGGTCGAAAGCCCGGCGGGCGATTCGATCGAGACCGCGCCCTGCGGCCGTCCGATCTCGAAGACGGGGCGGAATTCGGACGTGTCGTGAACGAGGAGCCGGAAGCCGTCGTAGTAGCCCGAGCCGCAGCACAGCGCCATGCCGTTGCGCCATTCCATCGTTTCGGGCATCGGCGCGAAGCCGTCCGCGCGCAGCAGCGCCGAGGCCGTGAACGGTCCGGGCGCCGGCACGAGCCCCGTGTCCGCGCAGAACGCCACGCCGAGCGCGTTCGTGCGGGCGTTCGCGGCGGCCTCCGCGACCGGTGCGTCCCGCCACAGCGCCAGCGGCTCCTCCGGCCGCCATGCCGCGTCCGCCCGTGCCGCGGTTGCGGCGGCGATGAGAAGAAGAAGAGGGAGTCGTCGCGTCATGGCGTCGTAGGCGTTGCGTTCCGTCGTGCGCTACCGGGCATCGAAGGCGAAGACGTGGGCGTCCGGCGCGCCCCAGGTGGAGAGCGGGACGAGGCGGAGGCCCTGCGCGCGGCAATTGAGCGGCACGCGGACGAATCGCTGGTGGTTGTCGGTCACCTCCGCCTCGCGCCGCCACTCGCCGTCGGCGTCGAGGCGGTCGATGCGGAAGGCGCGCACGAGCGTTTCCGGCACGGCGCGCGGCTTGTCCGCGAGCGCCCGGTAGTAGCGCCCCTGGCTGCATTCGGAGTTGCCGCCCAGCGGACGGTCGTTCTCGCGGCGGTCGAGGAAGCTGTCGAAGACGAGGCGCGCCTCGTGCAGCTCGACCTCCTCCGCGAAGCGGTATTCCGCCGCGGATCCGAGCGGCGCGCGCCAGCCGTGCCCGCCGTCGTCCCAGTCGCGGTCCATGCCGTCGCGAAGGCGCTCCACGCCTTCGCCGGCGGTCGCGGCGAGCTTCGCCGCGGCGCTGGGTCCACGGACTTCGCGGCGATGTCCCGGAAGCATGCAGTCGTCGTCGAGCAGCGTGCGCTGCAGCTCCGCGAGGAGCGGCCCCTTCGAGACGTCCCGCGGGTCCGCGTGTTCGCGCGCGGCGATGGCGGCGGCGGTGCCGACCGCCTGGCCGCAGAGGGCGCAGGTGGCCATGACGC
This sequence comes from uncultured Verrucomicrobiota bacterium, assembly GCA_946612175.1. Classification (GTDB taxonomy): domain Bacteria; phylum Verrucomicrobiota; class Kiritimatiellia; order RFP12; family UBA3636; genus UBA3636. The sequence continues at coordinate 4,089 of CAMOEO010000126.1, read as the reverse complement.
GCGTCGCGCTCATCGCGACGTGCGAGCAGCTGATGTCGCGCCCCGCGCAGAAGAGGTTCGGGACGTTGCGCGAGTAAAGGCAGCGGTACGGGATGCCGAACGGACTCGGGCAGTCGGTGTACTTCGTGCCCGGCCCCTCGTGCCAGAAGCCCTTCGGGTAGTGGTTGTCGATCTTCCAGCCGCCGTAGGCGACGACGTCGGGGAAGACGCCGCCGGACTGCACCTCGCCCTGCGTGAGCACGTGGTCGCCGAGGTAGCGGCGGCTCTCGCGCTTGCCGGGGAGCGCGCCGACCCACTCCAGGCCGAAGTTGCGCAGCCGGTCACGCGCGGCGGAATGGTTCTTCACGTAGTCCCACACGCCGTAGGCGATGGGAAGGAGCTCGTCGCGGTGCTTCTCCGTGTTGCCGATCGTGTCGTCCGCGCCGCCGACCTCGATCCACCAGAAGTTGCTCCGCGTCGGATCGATGCCGCGGTTCTCGACCCAGCGCCGCCGCTCGGGCGCCGTGAAGTCCATCGCCCACGCCGGCGGCGTGAAGTCCTGCGGGGTCGTGAACTCCATTGTCTGGAAGAGGATGCTGCTGCCCATCGTGCAGGCGTCGGCCTCGGCGGGCGCCTCGCTCTCGCCGTATTCGGAGCGGGCCTCGCGGCCGACGCGGTAGTCGGCGCCCGAGAGCGGCGCGAGCACCGCGTCGCCCGTGCAGTCGGCGAAGAGCCGCGCCTCGACCTCGATCCAGCGCTGCGTCGGGCCCTGCCAGGCGCGGACGGAGCGGATCGAGCGGTCGGCCGCCGTCTCGCACGAGCAGACCCCGGCGTCGAGGACGAGCGTGAGGAGCGGCTCGCGGCGGGCGAGCCCCCAGAGCAGCGAGTCGAAGACGGGCCAGCACGAACCCGCGTTGTAGCGCAGGTTGTCGAGCTGGATCTCCTCGAGGAGGCCCGTCTCGCGGCGGCTGGGGCCGTGGGCGCCGCAGACGTGCATGCGGATTTCGCTGGAGGCGTTGCCGCCGAGCACGGGGCGGTCCTGGACAAGGACGGTCTTCGCGCCGTGGCGCGCGGCGGCGAGCGCGGCGCAGAGGCCGGCGAGGCCTCCGCCCACGACGCAGAAGTCGGCCGAAAGCCGTTGGGTTGGGTAGTCCATGGTCGCGGATTCTATCGCAGAACGCCCTTGCGGGCAAGCATGGCGAAGAAACGGGTGACTTGCGAAGGACGGGCGTGGCCGGTGGGTCAGGGCACGGAGATTTCGTACCAGAGCGTGCGGGAGGCCGGACCGGTGCGGAAGTCGAGCCGCCCGCCTGCGAGGCGGCTCGGGACTTCGGCGAGTCGCCGGCCCTTGCCGTCGAGCGCCCAGACCTTCGCGGAGCGGGCGGAGATCGCGAGCGTGACCGCGGCCTCGATCGCCTCGCACACAGTGGGGGCCGAGCCCCAGTTCCGCCCGACGGACGTGCGGCGCTCGTTCCAGCCCATGTTCGTGTTCTCGACGTCGCCCGCGACGGCGAGCAGGATCCGGCGCGAATCCGCGAGCGGTCTGCCGTCCATCGCCGTGAGCGCGAAGGCGGCGAAGCCGGAGTCGTTCGGCGCCACGTCGAACGACGCGCCGTCGAAGTCGTGCTTCGCCCCCGTGCAGCGGCCGACCAGCACCTTCGCGGCGGGCACGTCGAGTCGGAAGGGCGTGTCGTCGTCCCAGCGCAGCGGCGAGAGCGGGGCGCCGGCGGTGAGTCCGGGCTCCGGCTTGCGGACGCCGGGGGAAAGGCGGACGCCGACGCGGCGCGTGAGGAACACGTCATCGGAAAGGCCGAGCCGTTCGGCCTCGTGCGCGAGGGCCCAGCGCGTGTCGCCGGGCAGCTCGACGCCGGGGGTGAAGTCGTCGGCCGGCAGAACGAGCTCGAATCGTTCGTGCAGCGGCGCGACGGCGCCGGTGCGGAAAAGGACGGCTGCGGCGGGCAGGAAGGCGAGCTTGCCGGCGTGGTTCTGCAGGTCGAAGAAGCGTCCGATTTTGTTCTCGCCCAGCGCGGCGTTGCCCCAGTCGAACTGGAAGATGCCGTCCCAGTCCTGGAGCGCGCCGAAGGCGGCGACCATCGGGAACATCTCGGCGGAGGCCTGGTTCGGCGCGGGATGGTCGTATTCGGTCACGGTGAAGGGCTTGCCGAACACGCGGAACGATGCGAGGCGGCCGAGGTTGGCGGCGCGGTCCGGCGCGAAGGACATCGGCGTGTTGCCGATGGCCCAGTCGCCCATGTCCCACGACTTGCGCGGGAACGACGGGTGCTGCCAGTAGGAGTGCATGTCGACCACGTCCTGCCGCGCCTCGCGGTAGAGTCCGTGGACGCCCCCGTAGCTGGCCTGCGAGTCGAGGACGAGCGCCCGGCAGCCGAGCTCGTCGCGCAGGAAGGCGCGCATGGCGGCGCCGTAGGCGCGCTCTGTCTCGGCGAGGAAGCGCGTCCAGTCGCGTCCGCGCGGAGTGGCGCCGAGCCCGCGGTTGTCGACGGAGACGGTTCCCTCCTCCAGCGACTCGCCGTCGAGGAGGCCGCTCCGTCCGCCGGGCCGGAGGGAGACGTTGCGGATTTCGAGCACGCCGAGCGGCGCGCCGCCCATCGGGAAGTCGAGGCGCGTGAGGCCCGGCTCGGTGCCGTGCGCGGTGAACGACCGCTCGTGGCGCGTCCATTCTGCGCCGACCTTGGCGGAGCCGGAGAGTCCGACGTTGCGCCAGTCGGCGACCTGGCGGCGCGCCGTGAACGGCGCGGTGCGCGGCGCGTCGGAGCGCGCCTCGAACGAGAGCGTGTAGAGGGCGCCGTCCTCCAGCGTGAGGCCCCGCCACTGCAGCTGCGCCTGCCAGTTCTCGTCGGGCTTCGCGAAGAGCTCGGCGCGCACGGCGCCGCCCTCCGGCGGAAGGAGGCGGAGGAACTTCGGCCCTTCGACGACGGCGTCGCGCCCGGCAAGCAGGTCTTCGCCGAGCGGACGTTCGGAGCCCCACGCCTCGCGGAGGGCGGCGGTCGAGTCGTGGCGCGCGCGGAGCCAGTCGTTCCACCGGCGGCGGACGGCCGCCCGATAGTATTCGGGGAGCGAGGCGGCGTCGAGGTCGAAGATCGTATTCTCGTTGTTGATCTCGACGAGGAACACGGCGGGGTCCTCGGCGAGCGGGACGTTGCCGCGGTAGGGGTTCGGCCGGCGCAGGATGCGGCGGGCGTAGTCCTTCTGCATCTCGATCCAGGGGCCGAAGACGCGGTCGAGCCCCTTGCCGTATTTGGGCAGGAGGCGGCCGCGCTCGTCGTCGCCGGAAAGGCCGTCGGCGGAGAAGTCCGCGCCGCGCCAGTATTCGCGGGAGACGTGGAGGTTGAAATCGACGTAGATTCCGTTCCGCGCCAGCGCGGCGATGAAGTAGAACAGGCGGTCCGCCTGGTCGGGATCGATCGTGTCGCGGCGGTCCGTGCCCTTCTTCCAGATGCCGGCGGGGGCGCATTCCTTGTCGACGTGGTGGATGCGCACGGCGTTGAAGCCGAGCGAGGCCAGGCGGCGCGCGAGGGCGTCGGCCTTCTCGTGCGACGGGAACGCCTCGGCGAACGTGAAGTTCGTCGCGAGGAAGCGGACGCGCCGCCCGGCGCCGTCCGCGAAATGCCCTTCCCCGTCGATCCGGACGCGGGGGGCGTCCGTCGCGATCGGGCCGCCGTTGAGGGCGGACATGTCCGCGACGCCCTCGTTCGGCGCGTCGCCGCCCATCGGGAACGGGAACGGAGGAACGGCCGCCGCGGCGGCGAGCGTCGCGGCGGCGAGAAGGAGGGATGCGGGCCTCTTCATGCTAGCGGATGACAATGACGAGCCCGGAGGGGAGCTGGAATTCGAAGGCGCCGATGTCGATGCGGCTCGAGAGGCGGGGATTGCCGGCGAGGTCGACGGCCGGGGCGCCGGCGACCGGGGCTCCGGCGCCGAAGAGCGGCCCGTCCTGCTTGGGCGTCAGGTCTCGGGCGGCGTAGTCCTTGAAGAACGTCGCGGCCGTGCCGATCCGGCACGTCTCGTTGATCGGCGCGTCGTCGTCCGTCGCGCAGTTCACGAAGTTCGCGGCCGTGCCCGCCCAGGCCTGGGGCCTGCCGATGTCCG
>CAMOEO010000125.1 GCA_946612175.1 uncultured Verrucomicrobiota bacterium | reverse complement strand
CGGCGCGCTCGGCGAGCGCGCCTACCGAAGGGTGGAAATGGGGGTTTGGGGTGGGGGTTCGGGTTGGGGCGGCGCGCTCGGCGAGCGCGCCTACCGGGACCCGAGGATTCGGTAGGGCGCGATGGCCCATCGCGCCGAGGGGTCATCGGAAGTTGAATGGGAGGACGGCGCGGGCGAGGTCGAGCGGGGCCAGACGCGTGGCGGGGTCGGGCTGTCCGCGGAGGGCGGCGAGGCGGGCCTCGCCGAGGGCGGGAAGCGCCTCGGCGCAGCGGGCGACGAGATCGCCGTAGGATTCGCGGTCGACGTCTCCGCCGTCGTAGAACGCTGCGCCCTGGATCACGGCGGCGATGACCTGAAGGGTCGGTCCGCCTTCGGCCAGCGCAAGATCGTAGGCCGATTCGAGTCGGGCGTTGCGCTCGGGACCGGCGGGCAGGAGCAGCGCGCGGTAGAACTCGATCAGCTCCCACGGATGCCCGACGGCGGGCTGTGACCAGCGGGGCTTCTCCGCGAGGTAGGCGGCGCGGGCGGGATGGTCCGCCGGCAGCTCGACAAGGCGGCGCAGGAGGATGTGGTGGGCGTACTTCTCTACCGGCATGGCGGAGGCGGCGAGGCGGCGGGACTCGGCGACGAGCCTCTCTTCGGAGAACGGACCGCCCCAGAGGTACGAGGCGAAGCGCTCGTCCGCGTCGGGCGTCCCGGCGTCCATCGACGCCGTGGCCGCGTAGGCAGAGGTTTGGAGAATCTCGAGACGCGAGTTCTCCGAAAGATCGCGGAAGAGGGCGGTGGCCTCGTCGAAGAGCGGCAGGGCGCCGGCGGGATCGCCGAGGAAGGCCGCGTGCTGGCCGAGCGAGGAGAGGAGGCGTCCTTCCATGCGGAGCCCCATGCCCTCGGCGGGCCAGTCGCGCATCGGAAGGAGCATCTCTCGGGCCTTTTCGAACTCGAAGGCGTTGGTGTAGGAGACGGCGAGGTGCAGCTTCGCGTGGGCGACGAGCGGGCAGTCCTCGCGACGGAGCCGATCGCAGAGATCGTCGAACTCCCGGCGGAACGCCTTCGATCCGTGGAGGTCCGTGCGGCCGGAGTGGTTCGCGGCGGCGAGCTCTGCGGCGAGCCACATCAGGCGGGTGCGAGGCGGGAGTTCCGCGTCAACAGGCTCCCAACGCTTGAGCCAGCGGAGCTGGCGGCCGAGGAGGGCCATGTCGATCGCCTTGGAGTCGAGATGGAGGCGGGTCTCGTCGAGAAACGTCCGCCAAAGGCCGGCATCCGCCTGGGCTTCCCGCCCGGACGAGGAAAGGAGGGCCGAGACGAGAGACGAATCGTTCTCCGCTTCGGGCGACGAAAGCAGCCCGCACCAGTCGCGCGGGGGGAGAACCGATGCGTCCAGGACGCGCCGGACGATCGGGGCGGAGTCCGGTGAGAGCAGACACGGGCCGCCCCAGCCGGATTGCTCCAGAAGCACGCTGGCCGAAGAGCCTCCCCACGTGAAGGCGACGGCGTCCGCGTAGCCGTTCCAGGGATGGTCCGTCTTCTCGATCACGCGGCAGTCGATTCGCTCGATCGCCCTGGCGCGGGCCGGATTGGAAATCGAAAGGCGGTGCAGAACCTCGTCGCGGACGTGCGATAGCGCCGCTTCGCCGACGGCTCCCTCGATCGTTTCGCGATTCTCGACGAAAAGCGAAATCGACGTCGGGCCATCGACCGGAAGGAGCCGCAGCCCCAGTTCCAGCACGGTTTCCACGTTGGAAAGCCAGCGGTTCGCCGCCGGCGTTTCCGGAAGGAACGAGACCGGAACGCCCAGCACGCCGCACCGCGAGTCGACGATCGCCCGGTCGGCGGCGAGAACGCTCTCGTCGCCCTCGAGCAGGGCCCTGTCGTTTGCGTGCCATCCGGAGGAAAGGTCGGGAAGAGGGCGCCCTTCGGGGACGAACACGGCCGCGACCCGGCCGTCCAGGCCGTCGTCCGCCGTGAAGCCGCCTCCCGTTTCGTCGACCAGGACCGTCCAATGGGACGATGGTCCGAGTCCGGGAAGGAAGTTCGGATGCGAACCTTCCGAGGGCAGGTCGAACAGGGGCCTCCGTTCCGGTTCCGCCGCGCCGCGGAAGCGGTTCGATTCCTCAAACCGCCTTCTGGCGGCGGCGCCCTTCTCGTATTTCTCGGAAACCTTCTTTCGTTCGAATGCCGAATCGCAGGGCGAAGCCGACAGTTCGGCGAGCAGCGGATTGAGCGGCCGGCCGGTCGTTCCCGCCTTGTAGGCGCGGGTTTGGAATTCGCGGAAGAGGCGTCCTCGCTCTTCCTCCTTCCGGACGGCGTCCTCCGAACCGGGATTCCGTTCCAGAAAACGCCGTTTCGCCGCGGCGAGGTTTTCCGCGCCTTCGCGGCCTTCCCACGAGGCGAACTTGCGAACATTGAAAAGGAGCCCGGCGGATTCCTTGTCCCATTGCCGGTCGGAGGGAGAATCGGCCGGAGATTCCGGCGAGACCTCCGGCTCCTCGAAGAACGGCTTGAGCATGTACCAGGCGGCGGCAAGACGGCGGTCCTCCGAAAAGACGCCTTCGATGTGCGCGCGGACGTCGCGTTTGAGGGAGTCGAACCCGAATCCGGTCTTGTCCTCGCCGCGCGCGACCATGGCGTCGGCCTCGATCCGGAATCCGCGTCCGAGCCGCGCCCAGTCGCGGAGCGGCTCCAGAAACGCGTCTGCGTCCGGGACTTCGGCCTTGACGCGTTTCGCCAGATTCCCGGGCAGGTCGCCATGGAGCAGGGCGATGCGGCATTCCTCGTCCAGTGGCGCGGGCGGTTCCGCCGCGGGCGGGGACGGAGGAACCGAAGCGGACGGGGTTGCGGCGCCGGGACGGATGCAGTCCTGGAGGCCTTCCGAATAGAGTTCCACGCCAGGCAGGCCCAGGAGATACCGCTTGACGATTCCCTGCTCCTTCTCGGAAACGGACAGGGCCGATGCGACGGCGCGCTTGAGCGTGACGCCCGACCGCGCGAGAAAGGCATTGCCGAAGTCGCAGAGTAGGGGCGACCGTCCCGACGCGGTGCAATCGTCCGCGAAATCGCGAATGGTGGAGAGAACCAGGGAGTCGAGCTGTTCTTTCGTCATGGGAAGGTTTGTCCGTTTCGTGTTTCTTGGATGGAGGGATGAGCCCCGACATCTTCCATAAGGGACGGTTCGTCCGGTTTTCCATCGGATTGTCAGTACCAGTAGGAAAGGCCGGGGAAGGGGGCGGATTCGGGGGATTCGAGCCAGGCTCGCCAGGTGGCGGAACGGTCGAGGTCGGAGCAGAGACGGAGCGCTTCGTCGCGGAAGGAAGCTGCGGCGGAACAGAAGGGTTGTTCGGGCGCGTTCCGGAGACTGCGGAACGCCTCCGCGAGAATCGAGAGGCGGATCGTGTTGAGGACGGGACTGTGCCACGGGTTATCGCGGATGCGCCGGTCGGCCTCCCGGAAGAGGTCCAACGCCTCGGCGCGGCGGCCGCGGGCAGCGAGAATGGCGCCAAGGTATTTCTCCGTAGTCGCGCGAAGCCAGAACTCGGCCTTGTCATCCTCAATGAGGGACCGGAAGTCGTCCTCGTCCGCCGAACCATCGAGTCGCGGCGGCGAACCGGGCTCCTCCAGCAGCCTGCGATACTCAGCGAGCCCCTGCTGCCGGACCAGATGGCTCCGGTTCTTCGCCGCCTCTCCGCCGCCGTCCGGAAGCCGTTGGCGCCAGTTGACCGCTTCGTCCCAGGCATCCCTCGTTTCCTCGGGGCGGAACAACGCATGCCACAGATGGACATAGTTGACGTCGTGGCAGACCTCCGCCGTACGTTCGGCGACGGTCGGATCGGCTTCGGGGTTCGACGAGGCCCCGATGGCTCGCTCGCGGCAGCGCTTCGCGAGGGCGACGGCCTTCTGGAAATGGTCCAGCGAAGCCTCCTTCGAAAACGCCGGGACGCGGGCAAGGAACCCATAGGCGTGGGCCTGGCCCATCGTTCCGTGGAACCGCATCCGAAGATCGTCAAGGACCATCGAGTCGATGGAGTCGCCCGGCGCTTCAAGTCGGGACGAGAGATCGTTGGCCAGTTCCGGGATTCTTCCGAAGTCCTCCCGGTCGTTCAGGGATACGATCTGCTCGATGTCGAGCCGGATCATCTGGGCGGCGAAGCCGTCCAGACGCGACGCAAGGTCCCGTGCCCTGCGGTTGTAGTCGAGCGCCTCTTCGGTTCGTCCGGCATGGCAGCAGGCCTCGCCGAGAAGCATCAGGAGCGCGGCCCGCTTGTCAGGATCGTCCGCCTCCGAAAGTCGGGGGAGAAGTCCCTTGAGCCGGGCGATGGCGGCGTCCCAGCGACCATATCGGCGGATGCCGATTTCGACGGCGAGCCCACGGCCTCCCATTCGGCGAACGGCATACTGCCAGTCGGCGGCGAATCGCTCCTCGGCCAGCGGACGGATTTCCGCGTCCAGGGCCTCGACGGCCGACTGCCCCGGACGGATGGGAAGGAGGCCGGGCTCGGCGCGGGCGTCGCCCGGAACAAGAATCTCACCGCTGGGGATGCGATTCCGAACGATCTCGAACTTCGGACGCCAGTCCACTGGCTGGAGCCGGCCCGAATCGTCAATGGAGCCCGTCGCGAAGAAACGGAAGACGTTGTAGGGGGGCAGTTCGTTCGTTTTCCTCCACCAGGCCATCAGGACCGGCAGCAGATGACTGTCTCCGCCCAGTGCGGCTTCCCCGGATCGGCAAGGCGGAACCGCCGAAAGCCGGATCGAGACGCAGATGGAACGGTCCATCGTCCGCGCGATGGACGCAAGCCTCCGCATCGGTCCGGTCCACCCGGAAATGACGGAACCCGTTTCGTCGATGACGGAGAACGGTTGTCCGGGACGGAACGAGAACGGAAGAAGCCTCGCGCCTCCTCCCCACGACTCCGGAAGAATCACGGGTACGAAGCCGTCGGCCTCCAGCACGGGTTGCAGGCGCTTCCGGATCGCGGAACGGAGAACGTCGGGTGCCGCCCCGCGGAGCACCGTTTCGAGAGCCCGTTCCGGAACATAGTCGCGGGGCTTCTGCTCCAGCCGATTCGCCGCACAGGCGAAGGCCTCAAGAAGGGGAGACCCCAGCCTGGATTCAAGGATGTTTCGGATGGAGAGGTCCTTTTCCCGCCGAAAGAAGAAGCGAACGAGCAGCTCCGCAAGCGCGGCGGCCTCCGATTCGGACGTCCGTCCCGGGCCTTCGAGCACGGCCAGCACCGTTTCGTCGGGAAAGAAGACGCCGACCGACGGTGCCGCCGCCACCGATCTTGTGAAGGACAGAACGCCGAGGGGATTCATAGGAGCGGGGCCGATCAGGAAAGCTTCTCGAGCGAGATGGCGTCTCCCTGTGGATCAACGAGCCGGACGCCTTCGAGTTTGGACGAAATGGGAACTCGAGCGATGGAACCTTGGACGATAATCGGATCCGTTTCGGAATCAACAAGAACGAAGAAGCCGTCAAGAGCCGGGGATGGCTTCTCGGTACTTTCGTCCAAAACCGAAAGAACAAGCTCGCCTGAAGAACGGGATCGTTCGACCGAAAGAAGAACGCCCTTACCGACTACGCGATACAAGAGAAACTCGTTCGGCCGTTCGGATGCTGCGGCGATGCGTTCCTCGTCTCCAACGGAGATCCAGCCGTTTACGGGAGACTTGTCCTTGCCGTGCAGCCATTCGCCGAGCATCTCTGCCCACTTCGCGTTGGCGTCGTCCTCGGCATCGAATGCGGCGAAGTTCTCGAGCGCTTCGCGGCGATATTCCAAGCGGGGGTCGTCCGTGCGGTAGATTGGGACACCGGTCCGTTCGGAGATTCGTTCGGGCAGCTCCGCCACGTCGCCAATCGACCACTTCCAGAGAAGGAACGCGTCGTCAAGATCCTGTTCGGGGAGCGTCCCGACAAGCCAGCTTTTTTGGAGCGTCGCCGACATCGCGGTGCGGGCATTCCAGATCTGGAGGACGTCCATCCGAAGTCCGCCCTGGAACGCCGTCTTCAGCTCCTCGTCCGTGGCGGGGTCCTCGAAGCGGGAGAACGGTGCGATCAGGAACGACCATTCGTCCCATCGCGCCAGGACGGCGGCATAGGTCAGGGTCTCGGTCTGCGACAGGACGCGGATCTGTCCCGGCGCGGGGGCTTCGGATGAAAAGTCGCGCGGCTCGGCGAGCGCCGCGCCGGCGGGAACGGCGTCGTTCGGCCCGTCCTGCTCGTCCGTCGCGACTTTCGCCAGCTTGCGGTCAAGCAACCAGGCGACGAAAAAGGATTTCGTCAGCCTCTTCCGTTCAGGGGACATCGGATTCGTCTTCATGCTTCGGTTCCTTCGCGGTTTTCGGTTCTGATAAACGTCGAAGGGCTCACTTTTCCACCCCGGCCTCGATTTTTGTTCGATAGGCATCCAGGAATTCCTTGAAATTCGGATCCTCCGCCAGTTCCTTCTCGGCGATCGTCCGCAGCAGCCGAAGCGCGTCCGGCGTGTCGAAATCGACGGGAAGATCGGACTCGAACAGACGGCGGAACTTCTTCCCGACGATCTCCGTCTTCCAGACGACGTCGATCCTGGACTTTCCCACGCCGCAGGCGCGGCAGAGCGTCGGGTGTGACATCATCCGGGCGAAAGAAGAAAGGTAGATGGCCAGTTCTTTTTTGGAGAACGTCTCCAGCATGGCGCGTCGGAATTCGGACTTCTCCTTCTGCGTCAATTCCGGCTCCTCGATCCACCGGTTGACGGAGTACGGCCGCCCTTCCGGCGTCGCGACCTCCTTCTCCCGATCCAGGAGCGAGACCTCCTCGTCGTCATTGCCATCGATCTGGACGAAGTCGGCGACTCTGGCGCCGGGGATGCCGGAACAGATGTCGACGATCGAGACCTCCTCCCGGAGAAAATGCTCCATCGCGGAGTGAAGAATGGAGTTCTGCCCGGTCAGCATCAGGCCGCGGATCGCCTTCAGCGGAGCGTCCGGCTGATTCCGCGCGCACGTCCAGACGTAGTCCTTGTAGCGCTTTCGGCCGGCCGCGTCGGAGAGCTCCGTTTTTTCCTCGGTCTCCGGCCTCAGCCTGTGGCTCTCCATCTCGCCTTCCAGAAAATGGGCGAAGTCCCCCTCGAATCCGGGATCGTCGAACCGTCCCTCCAGATTCGGGAAGGATCCGTAGACGTCTCTTCGGAAGTACTCGATCAACGTCCTGCAGAGGAGAAGGCAGTTGTCCTCGTCGCAGCGGAAGAAGCTGCACGTCTCGTAGAACTGGTTCCACGCCGCGAGCTCCGCCGCGTTCTTCGCGAGCTGCTCCGGCGTTTCGCCGGCACCGGTCGTCGTTTTGTTCACGAGGCGGCTCCTTTCGCGGCGAGCATGGCGTCGAGACGGACGAGTTCGTCCGGATCCAGCCGATGTTTCGGCGGATTCGGCTTGATCATGACGCCGCGTTTCTCATCGTATGCGTCCGACAGGGGAATCTGGTACGGGCGCAAGCGGAAGAACGTCATCGGTTTGTTTGGATCATCGAAGCATCTCGTCGCTTGGAAAGCGGAAGCCGGACCGCGCCGGCTCGTTCCGATCAGCATCGGGATCATGTCCGCCACGGACCGGACAGGCCGTTTGCGGATGGAGAGTCCCACATGGTACGTCCGGTCCTTGTCCACATAGTTCGCGATGTTGCGGATCCAGACGGGCTCCTCGACGCGCCAGAGCGTGCCGCGTGACATGTCCGCGCACAGCAGCATCATCTGCAGAAAACGTTCCTTGAATTCCATTTCAACCGTGTTTTCGAAGGGTTCGAATCGCCGTGTCGAGAATTCCGAAGGAGGCTCTCCTCCGGAATTCTTCGACTGGCGATAATCCTACCATGGAGCATGCTCCGTCGGCAAGCGGAAAATCTAGCAAGCGCTTGCCCCGCGGCACGGTCCGCAGGCCTTGCGAGCGGCGTCCCCTAATCGCGATTTCTCAAAACAGGGGACAAAATTCCGGGCGGAAAATTGAGTCCCCTAATTGCGATTTTGCAGATTAGGTGCACTTTTTTTTCAGCGGGACGAAAAGTGCACGTAAATGCGAGATATGCAATTAGGTGCACTTTTTTCTTGACGCGAGGGAACCCTCGCGCCGGTCGTCGAGGCGGACGGATACTTCGACGCGATCGTCCCGTTCCGTCTGCTGCTGGGCCTGTAGTCCGCGCGCTAGAAGCCCATCGGGCGGCGGTCGGGGCGGTCGAAGGAGGTGGCGCCGAGGCGCTCCTTCTGGGCGCTCTC
>CAMOEO010000124.1 GCA_946612175.1 uncultured Verrucomicrobiota bacterium | reverse complement strand
ATCGTCATCGGCGCCGGCGCGGCCGCGCCCTCCGCCGACGGCGGCACCCGCCGCTCCGCGCCCGTCGCCGCCCCCGCCTCCCCCCTCGTCGCCGCGCCCCCCGCCGCCGCGCCCGTCCCGGAGTCCGCCGGCTCGCGCGCCGCCCGCACGGCGAAGGGCGCGCTCGCCATCGTCCTCTCGCGCCCGCCGCCCCTCCTCGTCCGGATCGCCGGCTTCGCCGCCGTCGCCGCCTTCCTCGTCGGCGTCGCCTACTGGCGCGTCCGCACGCTCGAGGACAAGGCCGTCTCCGTCTCCGTCGACCTCTCCGCCCTCTCCCTCGGCGCAGAGCCCGGCGCCGGGGAGGAGGAGCCCTCCCCCTCCGCCGGGGAGGACCCCGCCCCCTTCTTCGAGGAGGGCAACCCCTTCGCCTCCGCCGGCGACGGCGGCTTCCCCGCGGACGACGGCGGCTTCGTCGCTCCCGGCGACGCCCCCGCCGCCCCGCCGCCCACGGCCCCCGCCGAACCGACCGGCCGGTCCATCTCCGCGACCCGTACGGGCGCCCCGTCCCCCGCGTCCCCGGCCGCCGCCCCCGTCGAGGAGGGCAATCCCTTCGCCTCCGCCGGCGCCCCCGCCGCGGCGAACGGCGACGAGGCGTTCGAGGACTTCGTCGAGGAAGCCCCCTCCGCCCCGGCTCCCGAGCCGCAGCCCCCCGCCAAGCCCCTCAACCGCTTCGAGGACGTCGTCCGCGACTGCTACGAGAGCCTTCGCGACCAGTCCCGCGCCGACGCCTTCAAGCACATCAAGTTCGCCCTTCAGGAGGCCAGCCGCCGCGAGACGTCCGAGTCCTCCCGCTACCTTGCGCTCTACGCCCCGTTCCGCGACGCCCAGCCCTGGGAGGACCTCGTCGGCGCCGCCCTCGCCGCCTCCCCCCGCGAGCGGACCATCCGCCTCGGCGGCAGCGAATACCGCGTCCGCCCCATCGCCTACGCGCACCCCACCCTGATGTGCGACATCCTCGGCAAGGACGGAAAGCCGCTCGCCCGCAACCGCCGCTTCCCGCTCGAGAAGATGGACCCGAAGGACATGTACGAGATCGTCGCGCCGCTCCCCGTCAACCCCGCCCCGGCCGCGCTGCTCTCCCGCGCCCTGCTCACGCTCCGCGAGGGCTCCCGCTCGGAGTTCGAGTCCCTGCTCCGCCTCCACGGCGCCACCCTCGCCCCGCTGCAGCCGTTCCTCGACTACCGCAACCGCATCAAGGACTAGCCGCCGCCGATGTCCGATTCCCGTTCGACAGGATTGCAGGCGAATCCGTGGCGGTGGCCCGTGCTGCTCGCGTGGCTCGCCGCCGCGCTCCTCGCCGCCGTCAACGTCTGGTTCGGCCCGCTCAACGCGGACGAGGGCTGGTATCTCCTCGCCGCGCAGAACGTCTCGCGCGGGATGGTGCCCTACCGCGACTTCCTCTACACGCAGGGACCCGCCCTGCCTTTTGTCTACGGCGCCTTCGCCGACAACTGGAGCCCGGGCGGCGTCCTCGGCGGTCGCATCCTCACGGCCCTCCTCGGACTGCTCGCGGCCCTCTTCTTCTCGGCCTGCGCCGGCTGCCTCGCGCGACGGCGCGATCCCGCCGCGGAGTGGCCCGCGTTCGTCCTCTCGTTCCTCCTCCTTTCGCTGTCGCCCGACTGGTCCTACTTCACGGCGATTCCCAAGACCTACGCGCTCGGCGCGTTCTTCCTGTCGTTCGGGTTCCTGTTCGCGACGGGGCTGGAGCTCGCTCTGAAAAGCATCCCCCGCCGCGCGCCCTTCGCCGCCGCCTTCTCCGGCGTGTGCTTCGCCCTCGCCGCCGCCACGCGCGCCACGCTCTGCCTCGCCGCCGTCCCGGTGTGGATCGCGCTGATCGTCGCGGCGCGCCGCGACCGCGCGCGCCGCTTCGACTGGCTCTGGTTCGCCGTCGGCTGCGCCGCCGCGCTTGCGTTCGCCTACGCGCCGTTCCTCTTGGAATGCCCGGAGAACTTCCTCTTCTCGCAGACCTACCACGCGGCCCGCGCCTCCGCGCCCCTCGGCGAGTGGCTCGTCCTGCGCGCCGGCTTCCTCTGCTTCCTCGCGCAGGGCTATCCGGCCCTGATCGCGGCCGCGGCGATCCTCGCCGTCGCCGCAACAAAGAAGGTTTCCGGTTCCAAGTTTTCCTCATCAACCCCTTCAACCCCTTCAACCTCTTCAACCCTTCAACCTCTCGATCCCCTCTATCTCGCCGTCGTCGCCGCGTTCGTCTTGCTGACGGCCGCGCACTTCCTCGTTCCGTTCCCCTACGCGGACTACAACACGCCCGCGATGCCGCTCGCGGCGGTCGCGCTCGCGGTGCCGCTCGGCGGGCTCGTCGCCCGCGCGAACCTGCGCCCGTGGCGCGTCGGCCTCGCCGCGCTCGCCGCGTCGGTCGCCTTCGTCGCCGCGTCGCCCTGGCCGATGAAGTGGGTCGACGGCGAGCAGCATCTCTTCTGGTTCCATTCCAGCCTCGACAGCGCGCTCGCGCGCCTGCGCCGCGCCGGCCGCGTCGTGCGCGAGCGGAACCCGGAGGGCAAGCCGATCCTCGCGCAGGACGCCTACCTCGCCGTCGAGGCCGGCGTCCCGGTCGTCCGCGGCTTCGAGATGGGGCCCTTCTCGATCTTCCCGGACCTCTCCGACGACGAGGCCCGCGCGCACCGCGTCCACAACGTCGCCACCGCCGAGGCGGCGATCCGCGAAGCCGACTACGACGTCGCCGCGCTCTCCGGCTTCTCCTTCGCGCTCGCCTGCCCCTCGACGGATCCGCTTCCCGAGTCCGACCGCGAGCGCCTGCTCTCCGCCGTGCGCGACAGATGCGGGGAAGCCGTCCTCGCCGAGCCCCGCTTCGGCCAGCACAACACGCCGCTCGAAGTCCGCGTGCGCTGACGCCCCCGCGCTCGTTTGACTTGAGCGGGGGCGCGGGTGTATCCTTCTGACTCGCGCCGCGCGACTCCGCGCGGCCTATGCCCGTTCACCCCGCCACCCTCAGGGAGGTTCCGCCTTCGAGATGTTTCCGCAGCAGCGACTTCGCGTCGTCTTCATGGGTTCCGACACGCTCTCGTGCCCGTTCCTGTCCGCCCTTTCCGACTGTCCGTTCGCCGAGGTCGTCGCCGTCGTCACCCAGCCCGACCGCGGCAAGGGGCGGCACCTCCGCGTACAGCCCGGCCCCGTCAAGAAGCTCGCCGTCTCGCTCGGCATCCCGGTGCTCACCCCGGTCCGCGTCAACGCGCCGATCATGCTCGAGACGCTCGCCGGGCTCGGCGTCGACGCGTTCGTCGTGATGGCCTACGGGCAGTTCCTCGGCGATCTGCTGCTGGAGCTGCCGCGCCTGGGGTGCATCAACCTCCACGTCTCCCTGCTCCCGCGCTGGCGCGGCGCCGCGCCGATCCAGCGCGCCATCCTCGCGGGCGACACCGAGACGGGCGTCACCGCCATGATGATGGACCGCGGGATGGACACCGGCGACATCCTCGGCGCCGTCCGCTGCGAGATCGGCCCGCGGGACACCTCCGGCACCGTCGCCGAGCGCCTCTCCGGCGCCGGCGCCGACCTCATGCTCCGCGTCCTGCGCGACCTCGCCCTCGGCACCTGCCCGCGCGTCCGGCAGGACGACGCGCGCGCCACCCTCGCCCCCAAGATCCGCAAGTCCGAAAGCTCCCTCGACTGGTCCCTCTCCGCCGTCGAGAACGAGCGCAAGGTCCGCGCCTTCAACCCCCGGCCGGGCGCCGCGACCTGGATCCCCCCCGTCGGCGGCCAGCCCGGCAAGCTGCTCAAGGTCCTCGCCGCCGAGGTCGAGGCGCTCCCCCGGGGCATGGCCCTGGCCCTCCCCGGCACCCTCCTCGAGCTCGACCAGCGCAAGGGCCCGCTCGTCGCTGGCGGCGCCGGCTTCGCCCTGCGCCTCACCCGCGTGCTGCCCGAGGGCGGCTCCCGCCCGATGGACGGCGGCGCCTTCTCCAACGGCTACCGCGCCCGCATCCCCATCGGCATCCGCCTCGAACGCGTCCCCGCGCCCCCCGAGCCTCCGCCGGCGCCCTCCGCGTCCTCCCCCGCATCCCCGGCGCCGGCGGCCCCCGCCCCCGCATCCCCGACGCCCGCCTCCCCGGCCCCTCCGCCCCGCCCCTAGCTCTCCCCTCCCCCACCTTTCCCTCCTCCCCTTTTCAACCCTTTCAACCCTTTCAACCCTTTCCAACCCCTTCAACCTCTTCAACCTCTTCAACCCCTTCATGCCTTCCCCCGAAACCAAGCCCACCATCCTCGTCGTCGACGACGAGCAGCGCTCCCGCGAGGGCCTGCGCCGCCTCCTGCGCGACAAGTACGAGGTCGTCCTTGCCGAAAACGCCGCCGCCGCGCTCGAGGCGCTCGACCGCGGCCCCGTGGACGTGATGCTCTCCGACGTCCGCATGCCGGGCGGCGACGGCCTCTCCCTGCTCCGGCAGGTGCGCGCGAAGCACCCCGCCACGGCGTGCGTGCTGCTCACCGCGTTCGGCTCCGTCGAGACCGCCGTCGAGGCGATCAAGCTCGGCGCCCAGGACTTCATCATGAAGCCCATCACCGACATCGACAAGCTCGAGCTCGTCCTCGAGCGGGCCCGCCGCGCCTGCGCCCTGGAGCACGAGAACCGCGAGCTGCACCGCCGCCTCGACGATCGGTTCGGCCTCGAGGGCATCGTCGGCTCCTCGCCCGCGATGGAGCGGCTCTTCGACGTGATCCGCCAGGCCGCGCCGACGCAGGCGACCGTCCTGATCGAGGGCGCGAGCGGCACCGGCAAGGAGCTCGTCGCCCAGGCGATCCACCACCTTTCCCCGCGCTCCTCCGGGCCCTTCGTCGCCGTGCAGTGCGGCGCCCTCCCCGCGACGCTGCTCGAGAGCGAGCTCTTCGGGCACGAGAAGGGCGCCTTCACCGGCGCGATCGAGCGCCGCAAGGGCCGCTTCGAGCGCGCGGACGGCGGAACGCTCTTCCTCGACGAGATCTCCGAGATCGACCTCTCCGTCCAGGTCAAGCTCCTGCGCGTCCTCGAGACGCGGCAGTTCGAGCGCGTGGGCGGCACCGAGACGCTCTCGACGGACATCCGCATCATCGCGGCGACGAACCGCGACCTCAAGGCCTACGTGGCGGAGGGCAAGTTCCGCGAGGACCTCTACTACCGACTCGACGTCGTGGGCATCCGCATGCCGACGCTGGCGGAGCGCGCGACGGACATCCCGATGCTCTGCGACCACTTCGTCAAGGAGTTCGCCCCCCGCAACGGCCGCCGCATCCTCGGCATCGAGCCGGCGGCGCTCGCGGTGCTGCAGGCCTACACGTGGCCGGGCAACGTGCGCGAGCTGCGCAACGCGGTGGAGAAGATGGTCGTGCTCTCGCGCGGCGACCTGCTCACCGTCCAGGACGTCCCGGCCAACATCCGCGACGGCGCGGAGTCCGCGGCGCGCACCTCCCCCGAGCCGGTCCCGACCGAATCCCTGGCGCAGGCCGAGAAGCGCAAGATCCTGGCGGCGCTCTCCGACGCGGGCGGCAACCGCTCCCGCGCCGCCGAGGCGCTCGGCATCAGCCGCCGCACCCTCCACCGCAAGCTCGCCGCCTGGGGCGTCTCCGGCCGCGATCCGGCCCCCTAGCGCCGCTCTCCCTCCTCCCCGCCATGCCCCTCGCCAAGCTCCTCTCCGGCGCCCTGAACGGAATCGGCGCGCTCCGCGTCGAGATCGAGGCCGACGTCTCCCGCATCGGCGACCCCCAGATCGTCGTCGTCGGGCTCCCCGACGCCGCGGTCAAGGAGAGCCACCACCGCGTCTCCACCGCGATCGCCAACTCCGGCTTCCGCCCGTTCGAGGGCCGCACCACCGTCAACCTCGCCCCGGCCGACGTCCACAAGGACGGCACCCTCTTCGACCTGCCTATCGCGCTGGCGATCCTCGTCGCCTCCGGCGAGGTCCCGCTCGACGGCTCCCGCCGGCGCCGCCGCCCCGGCGACCCGCCCGCCCCGCCCCTCCGTCCGATGGACCCCGCCACGACGGCCCTCGCCGGCGAGCTCTCGCTCGGCGGCGAGCTGCGGCCCGTCCGCGGCGTCCTCCCGCTCGCCCTCGCGATGCGCGACGCCGGCGCGACGGACTTCCTCGTCCCCGAGGCGAACGCCCCCGAGGCCGCCGTCGTCCGCGGCCTCCGCGTCTGGCCCGCCCGCTCCCTCCGCCACGCCGCCGACCTGCTCTCGGGCGCCGACGCCGGCCGCACCCGCCCCGTCGAGGCCGACCTCGACGCGCTCTTCGCCGCCGGCCCCGCCGCCGCGCCGGACTTCGTCGACGTCAAGGGCCAGGAGATGGCCAAGCGCGCGGTCCAGGTCGCCGTCGCCGGCGGCCACAACCTGCTCATGGTCGGCCCGCCCGGCACGGGCAAGTCCATGCTCGCGCGCCGCATCCCCTCGATCCTCCCCCCGATGTCCGTCGAGGAGGCGCTGGAGCTGACGCAGATCCACTCGGTCGCCGGCCTCCTCCCGCCCGGCACGGCGCTGCTGCGCGAGCGCGCGTTCCGCGCCCCGCACCACACGGTCTCCGACGTGGGCCTCGTCGGCGGCGGCTCGCGCCCCGCGCCCGGCGAGATCACGCTGGCCCACCTCGGCGTGCTGTTCCTCGACGAGCTGCCCGAGTTCTCGCGCAGCGCGCTGGAGGTGATGCGGCAGCCGATGGAGGACGGGTTCGTGACGATCTCCCGAGCCTCGGGCACGGCGCGCTTCCCCGCGCGCTTCATGCTCGTCGCCGCGATGAACCCCTGCCCCTGCGGCCACTACGGCGACCCCAACCGCCCGTGCCGCTGCACGCGCACGCAGATCCAGCGCTACCGCGCGCGCCTCTCCGGGCCGCTCCTGGACCGCATCGACCTGCACGTCGCCGTCGCCCCCGCGCGCCTGCAGGACCTGCAGACGATCCCGACGGGCGCCTCGTCCGCCGAGCTGCGCGAGGGCGTCGCCCGCGCCCGCGCGGCGCAGGCGCGGCGCTTCGCGGACCGCCCCGGCGCCCGCCGCACCAACGCCGCGATGGAGCGCGCCGACCTGGAGCGCTTCTGCCGGATGGACGGGGAGTGCCTCCAGGTCATGAACTTCGCGATCTCGCAGATGGGATTCAGCCCCCGCGCCCACGACCGCATCCTCAAGGTCGCCCGCACGATCGCCGACCTCGACGGCCGCGAGGCGCTCCGCCCCTCCGACCTGCAGGAGGCGCTCTCCTACCGGGCGCTCGACCGCTCCCTCTGGACCTAGCCCGCATGGTCGACCTGCACTGCCATTCCGACTTCTCCGACGGCACCGATCCCCCCGAGCGCCTCGCCGCGCTCGCCCGCGAGACCGGGCTCTCCGCCGCCGTCCTCACCGACCACGACACGATGGCCGGCTCCGCGCGCTTCGCCGCAGCGGCGGCCGCGGAGGGCGTCCGCACGATCCCCGGGATGGAGATCTCCGCCGACGTCCCCGGCCGCACCGTCCACCTCCTCGCCTACGGCTGCGACGCCGCCGAGCCGCGCCTCGCCGAGGCGCTCGCGAAGGTGCGCGACGGCCGCCGCGCGCGCAACGCCGAGATCCTCGCCCGCCTCGCCCGGCTCGGCGTCCCGGTCTCCGCGGAGGAGGTCGCCGCGGAGGCCGGCGAGGGCGGGATCGTGGCCCGCCCCCACATCGCCGCCGCGCTCGTCCGCAAGGGCTTCGCGCAGGACGTCCGGGACGCCTTCGAGCGCTTCCTCGCCCGCGGGCGCCCCGCCTACGCGGAGCGCTTCCGGCTCGCGCCCGAGGAGGCGCTGCGCCTCGCCGCCGACGCAGGCGGCGTGGTCTCGCTCGCCCACCCGCACCTGCTCCGCATGGAGCGCGACGAGCTGCGCGCGTTCGTCGCCCGCCTCGCAGGGCTCGGCCTCGCCGGCGTCGAATGCCTCTACACCGGCTACCAGAAGCCCCAGATCGACGAGTACGTCGGCCTCGCCCGGACGTTCGGCCTGCTCGTCACGGGCGGCTCCGACTACCACGGGGCCAACAAGCCCGCCATCCGCCTCGGCGTCGCCTACGGCGGGCTCAAGGTCCCCGACGAGGCCTTCGACGCCCTCGCCGCCGCGGTCGACGCCGCCCGCGCGAAACGCCCCCTTCCCTCCTGATTTCCAACCCCTCCGCCCCTCCACCCCACCCCCAAAAACTCTTCAACCCCTTCAACCCCTTCAACCTCTTCAACCCCTTCAACCGCCATGGACATCGACCTCCCCTTCTTCCTCGACCTTCTCCGCATCCC
>CAMOEO010000123.1 GCA_946612175.1 uncultured Verrucomicrobiota bacterium | reverse complement strand
ACGTTCTTCATCGCCTTCGCCCCTCCTCCGCCATCGCCTCCGGCGCGGCGGGCGGTTCCGCCGCGCCGCAAGGCGATGCAACGGCAAGGGAACCGACGAAAAGCGCGACGGCGAACGAAAGGGAGGGTTCCATGGAGGGAAAGGTAGCATGAAGGCCGAAGACGGTCAAGGGCGGCGCGTCCGATTCGGATCGGGCGGGCAAAATTCCGCTTGACTTATGAACGTAGATTCATATTATTGAACGTGAATTCAGAAACGCACCGGGCGGAGGATGCCCCGCCCGGTCCATCCCAGGAACCGCGCATGAAATCCAGGACTTCCCTCGCCGCCATCCTCGCCGCCGCCCTCGCCATCGGGGCGGGCTGCGGCCCGTCCGGCCGTTCCGGCCCGGCCGCGGGCGCCGTTCGCCACGTCGCGGAGCCGGCCGTGCGCGCGGATGTCGTCGCCACGATCGCCGCCTCCGGCACGCTCGAGCCGGTCGAGCTGGTCGACGTCGGCTCGCAGGTGAGCGGCAAGATCGTCGCGTTCGGGACGGACGCGGACGGCGCCGAGGTCGACTACTGCTCCGCCGTCACGAACGGCATGACGCTCGCCCTCGTCGACGACACGACCTACCTCGCGGACCTCGACGTGGCGCGCGCCCAGCTCGCCAACGCGGAGGCGTCCGTCGCGTCCGCCCGCGCGGGCGAGGCGAAATCGAGAATCGACCTCGACCACGCCCGCAAGGACTGGGACCGCGCGCAGGCGATCGGCGTCGGCCTCGCGCTCTCGCAGAGCGACTTCGACTCCTACCAGGCCGCGTTCGAGAGCGCGGAGGCGCAGCTCGGCGTCGCCGTCGCGTCGATCGCGAGCGCCGAGGCGCAGGTCGTCCAGGCGAAGGCCAACGTCGAGAAGGCCGAGCGCAACCTCGGCTACTGCACGATCGTCTCGCCCGTCGACGGCGTCGTCGTGGACCGCCGCGTGAACCTCGGGCAGACCGTCGTCTCGTCCATGAGCGTGAGCTCGCTCTTCCTCGTCGCCAAGGACCTGCGCGCGATGCGCATCTGGGCGTCGGTGAACGAGGCGGACGTCGGCTCGGTCCGCGCCGGGCAGGGCGTCTCGTTCACGGTGGACGCGCTGCCGGGCCGCACGTTCCGCGGCGTCGTGCGGCGCGTGCGCCTCAACGCGACGCTCTCCTCCAACGTCGTCACCTACACGGTCGAGATCGACGTGGACAACGCCGACCTCGCGCTCCTGCCGTACCTCACCGCCAGCGTCGAGTTCGAGACGGAGGCCGTGCGCGGCGCGCTCGCCGTTCCGGCGCGCGCGCTGCGCTATGCGCCCGCCGGCGTCCCCGCGCCCGAGGCGGGCGAAGGCGAGGGCGTCGTCTGGCTCGCCCCCGAGGCGGACGCCTCCGCGCCGCCGCGCCCCGTGCGCGTGCGCGTCCTGCTCAACAACGGCGCCCTCGCCGCGGTCGAGCCGCTCGATCCCGGCGCGCTCGCGGAGGGTGCCGCCGTCGTCACGCGCGAGGAGGCGGTCGACCCCGCCGCCGCCAAGTCCGCCAAGTCCGCCGGCGGCAGCAAAAACCCCCTCCTGCCCAACATGCCGAAGCGCCCCCGCGGCGGCCCTCCCCCTCCCGGCTAACGCCCGACCGTCCCCATGCCCCTCATCGAAGTCCGGAACCTGACCAAAACCTACCACCTTCCCGGCGGGCTCGACGTGCCCGTCCTGAAGGGGGTGTCGCTCGAGATCGAGAAGGGGGACCTGGTGGCGCTCATGGGCGCGTCGGGCTCGGGCAAGTCGACGCTCATGAACATCCTCGGCTTCCTCGACGCGCCGAGCGGCGGCTCGTACCGGTTCGACGGGCGCGACGTCTCGCGCCTCTCCGCGGACGAGCGCGCGGATCTGCGCGCGGCGCGGATCGGATGGGTGTTCCAGAGCTTCAACCTGCTCGCGCGCACGAGCGCGCTGCAGAACGTGCTGATGCCGCTGGAGTACCACCGCGGGCGGCGCGAGCCGCGCGCGCGGGAGGTCGAGCGGGCGAAGGGGCTGCTCGCGATGCTCGGGCTGGAGGGGCGGATGGACCACACGCCCGCGCAGCTCTCGGGCGGGCAGCAGCAGCGCGTGGCGATCGCGCGGTCGCTCGTGAACGACCCGGAGATCCTCTTCGCGGACGAGCCGACGGGCAACCTCGACTCGAAGACCACCGTCGAGATCCTCGAGCTCTTCCGCCGGCTCAACGCCGAGAAGGGCATCACGATCGTCGTCGTCACGCACGACGCCGAGGTCTGCGACTACACCCGCCGCACGATCCACGTCAGGGACGGAGTCGTCGTCTAGCCATGATACAGATCCTGAACACGGCGCTGGTTGCGCTAAAAAGGAACGTCACGCGATCGCTGCTGACGATGCTCGGCATCGTGATCGGCATCGCCGCCGTCATCACGATGATGGAGATCGGCAACGGCGCCTCGCGGCAGATTGCCTCCTCGATCTCCAACATGGGCTCCAACGTGATCATGGTGCGCTCCGTGGCCGTGCGCCGCGCAGGCGTCGCCTCCGCCGCCGGCAGCGGCGTCACGCTCACGGGCGCCGACTGCGACGCCATCCGCGAGAACTGCCCGTCCGTCTCCGCCGCGACGCCCAAGGTGCGCGGCACCGCCGTCCAGGCGATCCGCGGCCCCTACAACTGCCAGCCCGGGCGCGTCGACTCCGGCTCGGTCGACGTCTTCGACGTGGGCGAGTGGACGGTCGAGGACGGCGCGCCGTTCACCGCGCGCGACGTGAGCGCCTCCGCGACGGTCTGCGTGATCGGCAAGACCGTCGCCGCCGCGCTCTTCCCGGACGGCGCCTCGCCCGTCGGCGAGCGCATCCGCCTCAACAACACGATCTTCACCGTTCGCGGCCTCCTGAAGGAGAAGGGCGCCAACCTCATGGGCGAGGACCAGAACGACATGGTCATCGTCCCGTGGACCACGATGCGCAACCGCCTCGCGCGCTCGGGCGGTACGGCCTCGACCGCGGGGGGCTCCGCCTCGCATTCGCGCGGCGACCGCTACGCCGCCTCGTCCGTCGCGCTCTACCCCTCGCGCGACGCGACGCAGACCGCCAACTACCTCATGCCGATCCGCTTCGACAACGTCGACAGCATCCAGTGCAAGGCCGTCTCGTCGGACAAGGTGGACGCCGCGATGGAGGAGATCGCCGCGCTGCTGCGCGCGCGCCACCGCATCGCCCCGGGCGCGGAGGACGACTTCGACCTGCACAACATGAGCGAGATGCTCGCGGCGCTCACCTCGACCTCGGCGCTGATGACCTCGCTGCTGCTGATCGTCGCGCTCATCTCGCTCGTGGTGGGCGGCGTGGGCATCATGAACATCATGCTCGTCTCGGTCACCGAGCGCACGCGCGAGATCGGCCTGCGGATGGCGGTGGGGGCGCGCGCGAGGAGCATCCTCGTGCAGTTCCTCGTCGAGTCGCTGCTGCTGTGCCTCGCGGGCGGGATCCTGGGGATCGCCGCGGGGCGCGCGTGCTCGGAGGTCGTGTCGGCCGTGAAGGGATGGCCCGTCGCGCCGTCCGCCGCGGCGATCGCGATGTCCGTAGCGGTGTCCGCCACGATCGGCGTCGTCTTCGGCTTCTATCCGGCCTGGCGCGCCTCGCGCCTCAACCCGATCGACGCCCTGCGCTACGAATAGCGGGCGCCGCCCCTCCGGCGGCGGCGCCCCCTACCGCCCGAGGACGAGGCGGGAGAAGTAGAAGTCGGAATGCTTCCGGATCGCGGCATTGAGCCGGTCGATTCCCATCTCCTCGCCGAGGGTCGGGCGGTCGGAGAAGAGGTTCGTCCCGAGGCCGAGGCGGTCGCCGGGGATCGTGCAGCCCAGCGCGGAAAGGACGGTCGGGAAGAAGTCCATCGTCATGAAGGCGCGGCGCTTCTGGCGGTCGGACGGGAGCCCGGGCGCCGGATTGAGCAGGCAGTTGTAGACCCGCCGCTTCGCGCTGTGGTCGGCGACCGCACGGCGGAAGAACGCCGGGTTCATGGACAGGTGGTCCCCGCAGACGAACACGGTCGTGTCCTCCCAGAACGGCTGCTCGCGGAGCCAGGCGACGAACTCCGCCGCCTGGCGGCTCGCGCAGGCGAAGACGTTCTCGTAGGGTTCCGCGAAGCGGTTTCCGCACCGGTTGCAGACGAAGCCCTCGGGGCCGTGCGTGTCCACGGTGAGGATCGTGATCGCGAACGGGCCGGGCTCCGCCGCGAGGCGCGAGATCTCCCGCCTGGCGTAGTCGTAGAGGATGCGGTCCTCGAAGCCCCACCACACGCGGTATCCGGGAGGGATGATGCCGTCGCGCTCGGCGGTGAAGACGTCGAGGATGTTCTCCACGCCGTGCTGGGAGTAGAGCTTGTCGCGTCCGCCGAAGGAGGCGTCGGAGCCGACGAGCAGCGTCTGGCGGTAGCCGGCGTCGCGGAGGATCTCGCCAAGGGCCCGCGCCCCGGGGAGGAAGTCGCGATACTGGTCGTAGGTGTTCATCTTGACGGGAAGCGAGAGGGGGATTCCCATCGTGAGGGCGACCATCGCCCCCGTGGTCCAGGCCGCTCCATTCACGAAGGGGCTTCCCCCGACCCCGTCGTTCTGGGAGAAGTTGATTCCGCTCCGCGCCATCTCGTAGAGCTCCGGGATGACGCACTCCTCCATGGCGCCCCCCTGTTCGCACGAGAAGAACGTGGTTTCGCAGGATTCGAGGTAGAGGCAGACGAGGTTCCGCTTCTTCTCCGGGAACGACACCTCCACGTCCCTCGGATCGACGTAGCGCTCCTCGTAGAGCGTCGAGGGCTCCGCCCGGTCCGCCAGCCAGCGGTCGAGGCCGGCGTTCCGGACGGCGCGGAACAGGAAGACGCCCGAAATCGCGAGCGCGAGCCCGGCCTGCGCCAGGGGCGTCCACCGCGGCGTCGCCCGGCCGAGCCGGCGCACGGCCGCCGGCGCGCCGAAGACCGCGATGCAGAGAACGGGCCAGACAAGGGCCGTCCGGAGGACGACCTTGACGAGAAAGCTGCGGATCTGCCCCTCCTCCGCGGCCTGCGCGTGGAAGACGATCGCCTGGAGGACCGAGTCGAATCCGATCCTGCCGTAGCGGTGCAGGTACCAGCGCGCGGCGAAGTACAGGAGCGTCGTGACGAGCAGCAGGAGCGCGCCCGCCGCGACGCCCGCGACGCGGAGCGCCCGTCGGGCGCGGCGCGGGGCGGCGGCGTGCGCGGCTTCCGCGTCCGCAGGCATCAGGCGAGCGCCGCCCGTCCGAGGGCGAAGGCGCGGAGGTTGACGTCGACGAGCTTCGCGGGCAGGCGCCCGCGGAGCGCCGAGAGCCACGCCTCCTCCGGGAACGGCAGCAGGCGCGAGAGCGCGCCCGCGATGGCCATGTTGGCCGTGCGCGGGTTGCCGGCCTCCGCCGCGAGCGCGCGCGAGTCGACGCGCAGCAGGCGCTCGCCGTAGAGGCGCGCAAGCGCGCCGTCCGGATCCTCCGGCGCGGGCTGCAGCCCGGAGGAGACGGTGATCGGGACGAGGTAGCAGCGGTCCACCAGCGCGCGGCCCGCGGGCCGCACGGACGGGAACGCGCGCACGGCCTCGACCGCGTCGAACGCGACCAGGAGGTCCGTCTCGCCCTCCGGAATGATCGGCGAGTGCACGCGCGCGCCGAAGCGCACCTGGCTCGAGACGGAGCCGCCGCGCTGGCTCATGCCGTGGATCTCGCTCTTCTTCACGTCGAGGCCGGCCTCGGCCGCCGTGCGCGCGAGAACGTCGGCCGTGAGCAGGATGCCCTGCCCGCCGACGCCGACGAGGGTGACGTTCGTGGTTTCGTTCATGTCTCTACTCCTTCGTCGTCGAGATGGCCTTGAACGGGCAGACCTGCGCGCAGACGTCGCAGCCGATGCACGCGGCCGGCTCGATCTTCGAGCGGAAGCGGCCGGGGGCGGTCTCCTCGCCGCGGACGATGGCCGGGCAGCCGAGCTTGAAGCACGCGCCGCAGGACTTGCACTTGGCCGGATCGACCGCGTGCGGGACCGCGCCGACCGCCTTCTTCGCGGCGATGACGCAGGAGCCGTAGGCCACGACGACCGAGGGCTCGCCGCAGTCGAGCTCCTCCTTGAGGACGCGTTCAACCTCCGCGAGGTTGTAGACGTCCACCTCGTGGACGCGCTTCACGCCGAGGGCGCGGGCGACCTCCGCGATGCTCGTCTGCACCGTCGGTTCGCCGAGCAGCGTCCGGCCCGTGCCGGGGTTGGGCTGGTGGCCGGTCATGCCGGTGATGCGGTTGTCGAGAACCACGACCGTGATCGCGCCCTTGTTGTAGACGACGTCCAGCAGCCCGGTCATGCCGGAGTGGAAGAACGTCGAGTCGCCGATCACCGCCGCGAGGCGGCCCTTGTAGCCCGCCTTGCGCATGCCGAAGGCCGCGCCGATCGAGGCGCCCATGCAGATCGTCGTGTCCATGGACGAGAGCGGCGGCGCCACGCCGAGCGTGTAGCAGCCGATGTCGCCGGTGACCGTCGCCTTGAGCTTCGCGAGCGTGTAGAAGACGCCGCGGTGCCCGCAGCCGGCGCAGAGCGTCGGGGGGCGCGCCGGAAGCGCCGGCAGGGCCGGCTTCTCCGGCGCGGGGGCGGCGCCCTCCCCGCCGAGCAGCTCCCGGCGCAGCGCACGGAGGCGGTCGACGTTGAGCTCCATCATCCGCAGCTCGGTCGCGTAGTCGCGGACCGGGATGCCGGCGAGGACGATCGCGTCGCGCAGGACGGGGTCGAGCTCCTCGACGACGACGAGCGCGCCGACCTTCGCGGCGAAGGCGCGGATCCTCTCCGCGGGGAGCGGATTGGAGAAGCCGACCTTGAAGACGGGGAACTCCGGGAACGCCTCCTTCACGTAGTTGTAGGCGGCGGCGCTCGCGACGAACCCGAAATCCGTGCGCTCGCCCGGCTCCTCGCGGTTGAAGGGGCTCGCCTCGGACTCCTGGCGCAGGACCTCGAGCCGCTTCTCGACCTCGAAGCGCATCGCGCGGGCGTTCGCGGGGACGGAGACGTATTTCTTCGGGTTCTTGACGTAGGGCTTCGGCTCGACGGCGCCGCGGGCGCCGTCGCCCACGTCGACGAGCGACGAGGAGTGCGACGTGCGCGTGGTCATGCGCAGGAAGACGATCGAGCCGGTGCGCTCGGAGAGGTCCCACGCGGCGCGCGCCATGTCGAAGGCCTCCTGCGAGTCGGAGGGCTCGAGCGTGACGGCGCGGGCGAACCTCTGCAGCACGCGGTTGTCCTGCTCGTTCTGCGAGGAGTGCATGCCGGGATCGTCCGCCGAGACGACGACGAGCCCGCCGTTCGTCCCCTCGAACGTGTAGGTCATGAGCGGGTCCATCGCGACGTTGAGGCCGACGTGCTTCATGCACACGAGCGCCCGGGCGCCGGCGATCGAGGCGCCGATGCCGATCTCGAGGGCGACCTTTTCGTTGACCGACCACTCGCAGTTGATCTCGCCCTTGAACTTGGCGATGTTCTCGAGGATCTCGGTGGACGGCGTGCCGGGGTAGGCGGAGGCGACGTGGCAGCCGGCGGCGTAGGCGCCGCGGGCGATGGCCTCGTTGCCGGAAAGAAAGAGCTTGGACATGGTTCGGGATCAGTGGATGCGGATCTTCGCCGAGGCGGTATAGCCGGAGGAGGAGGTGGTGGTGGGGACGGAATTGGAGGAGGAGGAAGAGGAGGAACCCGCGCCGCCGGAGCCGACGGCCGTCGCCGTCACGCGCACGACCGTGCCGGTGGCGGCGTTCTTCTCGGCGAAGAGGACGACGGACGAGCCGGTCGTGCCGGAAAGATGGACGCCCGTGTCGTTGTCCAGGGTCCAGGAGTAGTCCGACCAGCCCTTGGCGCGGAGCGTGACGCTCTGCCCGGGCTTGAGCTCGGCGTAGTTCGGGGAGATCGAGATGCTGTAGGAATCGGCGGACTCGCAGCCGGCGGCGAACAGGGCGACGACGGCGGCCGCGGAGACGAGGAAGGCGGCGGCGATGGCGGGAATGGCGATTTTCACGGGAAACGGCCCTCGGAGGGATGCGTACGGCGGCTCCGCCGGGGCGCGCGCCCCGAATCGCGAAACCGCGCCAAAGGATAGCAGGAACCCCCGCGCGACGCAAGCCGCCTTTCACTTCTGGACCTTCCCCACTATTTGGCGCCGCGCCGGACATGCCCCCGCCATGCTACCGCAGGAGGGGGCGGGATCCTGCGCGAGACCACGGTGGCCAGACCTTCGGCCCGTTCCACCGAATTCTCAC
>CAMOEO010000122.1 GCA_946612175.1 uncultured Verrucomicrobiota bacterium | reverse complement strand
CGGATAGGGACAAAAGGTCTCAATCTCTTGACTACCGCTCCGGGATGGCAATCCCCTCCGCGGCGAGACGCTTCCGGATTTTCTCCTTCTGGGAGGCCGAAAGCGTGGCGTTTTCCAACATGAAGGCCGCTTGCACCGTCGTCATCTGCCCGCCTTGGATGGACATCTTGATGCCGGTCGCCAGCTGCTCGACCATGGCGTCGGGCATGGCCGGGAGAGTCGCGCGTTCCGCTTGTCGCGCTTCCGCTAGTTTCCGTTGTTCCGCGGCGCGCCGTTGGGCTTCCGCCGCCGCGGCGCGCCGTCGGGCTTCCGCCGCCTCGATACGGCGGCGCTGTTCCTCCATCAACGTTCGTTGTTCGTCAAGGGGAGTCTCCGTCTGGACGCCCTCGCGCCAAAACAGAGGATTGTCGGCGTTGGCCTCTTCCAGTTCGTCGACCTCTTCCTCCTCTTCTTCCTCCTCTTCCAACTCTTCCTCGCTTGCGTCCATCCTGAGGGCGGCCTCGGACAGTTTTTGCATGCTCTTGGCGAATTCGTCCAGTGCCTTCTGCCGATCCCGATCCTCTTTGTCCTTTCGTTCCTGCTCGCGATCCGCTTCCTCCTTGGCCAGACGCTCGGCTTCTTCCCGGCGCTTCCGATCTTCCTCCTGCCTCTTGAGACGCTCGGCCTCGGCCGTTTCCTGCCGCTTCTTGAATTCGGCCATTCTGCGCTCCTCGGCTGCCTTGCGCTTCGCTTCCTCGGCCGCCTTGCGCTCTTCGGCTGCCTTGCGCTTCGCTTCCTCGGCCGCCTTGCGCTCTTCGGCCGCCTTGCGCCTGGTCTCGGCTTCCTCGGCCGCCTTGCGCTTCGCCTCCTCGGCCGCTTGGCGTTTGGCTTCGACCGCCTTGCGTTTCGCTTCTTCTCTCGCTTTGCGTTCGGCCTCGGCAAGCGGGACCCCGCGCTCCTCCAGAAGCGCGCGAAGCCGCGCTCGTTTCGATTCGGCAACTTTGGGCGATTCGATCCATCCGAGAAGCTGCTCGGCCGTTTTCGTTCCTTCTTTGTATTTGGCGGCCTGCCGGTCCGCGATTTCGACCAGATTGTCCGTTTTCGCGGGAGCCGGCGTCGATGTCGACTTCGGAGCGGGTCTCGGCTCTGGCGCGGGCTCCGCCTTCGGCTCGGCTTTCTCTTCGGGCGCGGTTTTTTCCGCCGGCGCTGGCGCGGGCTCCGCCTTCGGCTCTGGCGCGGGCTCCGCCTTCGGTTCGGGCGCGGGTTCCGACTCCGGTTTGGATGCAATGGTTTCCCGTGTTTTGGAATTCTCGCCGCTGTCGCAAATCGACTTTTTGGCGTTGGCGGACTCCGCGAACAGCTTATCATCGTTCCACCATTTCTTTCCGTCGGGGGTCGTGAAACACTCCAGTGCATGGACGGCATTGAATTTCCATTCACCGTCCTTCACCATTTGGAAATAGGCGACGCGATACGGAACGTCCGACTTGCAAAAGACGATCGGGACGGCGGAAACCCGACCACGGCCGTGTTCCTTGCCGAGTCCGTCCTTGGGCGTCACACCCGTTCCGACCAAAAAGGAATCCGGACGCGTCTTTTTGAGTTCCATCTCGCCCAGGAGACGATCCTCGAGAGGGTTGTCGTATCCGGTCGTGTTCCAGAAACTCTTTTCCCAGACGAAAGACTGGAATGCGTGCGCGTCCCCGTCCACCACGGCCTGGGCGACAGTCGCGGCGGTGCGTTCCCACTCCGACAAGTCCGGCGAATCGGCCGTGCGCTCTCCCCCCTGGACGTAGGGACGGTCGTAATCGTTCGCGCAATACAGGCTCATCGACACTTCGGCATCGGCTTCAAGACCGGCCTCTTTGTTCGCGCGGCAGACCCGGCAGAGGAGAATTACGGCGACCGCGACGAGGACGGCCGTGACCGCAAAGAACGCGGGCCTGCATTTCTTGCGGAGTCCCCAGTACCAAGTCGCGGCGAACCCGAGAACGGCAAGGACGGCGAGAAGAACCGCCTTCTCCATTTTCGCGCCCTGCGCCTTGTCGGCCCGTATCTTTTCGGCGATGTCGGGGTCCACGGCCTCTGCGCATGCGATGCTGCAGAATCCGTATTTGACGGCGTCGAAGTCCTGGCTGGACAAATCGGGACGGTTCGGAAAGATTTCCCGTTTGCAGCACTTGCACGGTTTAGAGAATTTTCCCATTTTCTACTCGCTTGTTTTGATTGAACACGGATTGGCGGGATGCCGCCGATTTACCATTGAATTTCTCGATTTCTCACGCTGGCTCGTAGTGGTTCTGCGTGGCGAAATTGGCCCAGCCGACGATGTACCAACGTCCCGACTCGTGATATTCGTTGACCGTGACGACGGCCCAGTAGTCGCCCGCGGGGACGTCGTCGTTTGCGCGGACGATTTCCGCGGCCCCACCCTCGGACTCGAATCCGTTTTCGAAACCGAGCTGGAACGGATCGCCGCAGAACGGCGCGGAACCGAGCGGGATGGCATTG
The DNA here is from genome assembly GCA_946612175.1 of uncultured Verrucomicrobiota bacterium. Taxonomy (GTDB): domain Bacteria; phylum Verrucomicrobiota; class Kiritimatiellia; order RFP12; family UBA3636; genus UBA3636. Next base: position 5,850 of record CAMOEO010000122.1, on the reverse strand, counting down.
AACTTTTCGCCGGGGACGAAGGGTTTGGGGGCGAGCCAGAAAACGACCTTCAGCGAACCCGTCCGCGCCGCATCGGTCGAGACCGCAAACTTCCCGAACTCGACGGAAATCCGCCTCCAGTCGGCCCCGGTCCTCCAGGACACGCCGGAAATCGAGACGGATGACGACCGCCCCGACTTGGCCTCCAGCCGCGTCATCCAGGGATCGCGGAAGCGGTTCTGGTCAAGCGCCCCTTTCGCCATCCCGGCGGAAATGGATCCGAAGAAGCCTCGCTTCGCGGGGCGGTGGAATACCTTGTTCGGCATCGCGCCCCAGCTGACGGCGACCCATTGACCGTCGCTCATGGCCTCGTAGAGGACGACGACCTCGAAGTACTCCCCGGCGGGAGGGTCGCCCGCGAACTTGACCCGTTCGTGCGCCCGCACGGTCCTTCCGGAAAGAAGACCGCGGACGACGTCCATCCGCGCGACGGCGTGACCTTCGACCGTCCCGCCGTCGTAGGGTTCCTCGCAATACCAGACGACAGCCGTCAGGCCGCCGCTCGGCCACGGAGAAACGTTGCGGACCGTCACGGAGACGTCGACATCGTCCCCTCCGACGGAGACCTGCGCCGTTTCAAGAAGGACCTCGGACGGTATGCCGGCGCGCCCGTTCATGCCGCCGCAGACGACGTACCATTCCTCCCCGTTCTCCTTCGGCTCGGCGTATCCGGCCGCGACCGCGTCCTTCAGTTCCTGCAGATAGCGCATGCCCTCCGCGTCTGTTTCTTTTCTCATGGCGTGTTCTCCGTTCGTGTTTCGGTTGATATTTGCGTTCCTCCGGCCGGAGGGAAAAAACGGCCTACGGCCAGACAGAAGAGGTTTTCGTCCGGCAGAATCCATGTCCCGACGACGGGCAGCCCCGGAATCCACCCCGACACGTCCGATTCCGACCGCTCGAGCAGTTCGGTCATGTCCGCGAGGACTTCCTCGTTCTCTCCGTCTCCGCGGACGATGGTTATGTCGCGGATCTGGATGAACGAACGCACGCGGACGGCATGGATCGATTCGGCCGCGGATTTCTTCGCCTGGGCCGCCGCGACCATGCGACGGCGCCTTTCTTCGGCGGCCGGACGGTCCGCGGCCCGCGCGTCGGTCTGGCCGACGGAAAACAGGACGTTCGTCCCGCCGGGAAGACGCAGGACTTTCGCGCCGCCTTCGCGCATCAGGAACGGATTCGCCGCCAGCAGCGGGGCGAATGCGCCATCGGAGAATTCCACGTCCGCAAATCCGTCGAATGCGGGAACGGCGAACTGGGCGCGCCACAAGCCTCCCTCTTCCGCCGACGATTCGGTCCGGAATCCTGAAACGGAAGCATCGGCGGCATCCGGCGTCGCGTCCGCGCCGGGATTCCGGCCACGCAGCGCGGCGAGCTCGCGGACGAGACCCCGCAACGCGTAGTCGCGCGCGAGGCGTTGGTTCGCGAGATCGCTTTTTCCGGGACCGAGCGCGCGCGACGGCTCGAACGCAACGGAAATCCGCCACTCGCATCCGTCGAGCACGACTTCGGCAGTCGCGCGGCGCCCCGGAAAGACATCGTGCATCCCCGCCCGGACTCCCGGCGCGGCCAACGCCGGGAGAGCGAGCGCGAGAAGGACGGCGCGATGACGGATCGTCACAGGAATTCGTCCGCTTCCGGCGCGACGACGGTCTTGGTTTCGTAGCCCTTCGCTGGCTTGACTTCCGGCGCGGAGCCGCCGGACCTTGCACCGGTTCCGGTGGGGGCGGGCGTTCCGGGCGCGGCGTCGGGCATGTTCATGACGCCGGCCGTTCCGGCGGCGGCCGCTGCGAAGGCCGGCTTCCAGGCGTAGACCTGCGTCAGGATCTGGGTCGAAGCGTCCTGGTCGGCCCCGATGAGGGTCATGCCGCGCAGGGCGCCCTGAGACACGGAGGTCGTGACCTGGGTGTTGGTCTCCGTGCTTTCGGCGTCCTCATAGGTCTGCGCGTCGCCTTCGCCCGAAACGCTCCCCTTGAGAAGGAACTTCGTGTCGTCGCCGTTCGTGCGGACGTCCGAAACCTGCGTCTTGAGCCAAGCGACGAACGCGGCCTCGGCGTTCTGCTTGGCGACCTTTCGGGCCGTGAGGATCCCTTTGCTCGGACCGAGAGCCCGACTGATGCGGGCCTGTCCGACGACGACGCACGACTTCATCGAGCCGTCTTCAGCGAGTTTGACCTTGTGGACGCCGGTGCCGAGATCGGCGAGATCCTTGACTGAATCCTGCGCGGCGGGCGCCGCCGCCGATGCGGTCGCCGGTTGCTGCGCGAAGGCGGGAGCGGCGAGGAGCGCGACGCCCGCGGCCAGGGTTGCAAGGTGGTGTTTCATGGTGTTTGTTTCTCCGGTTGGCGTGGGTTGGTGGGATTCATTCAAAGTCAAGCGAAAGCCGGACGTCGGTCGCGTCGTCGAGGTCGTCCGGGTCGAACCGGCCGAGCGGCAGGACGAAGTCGACGGACGGATCGAACGGTCCGCCCCAGCCCGGATAGCCCGTGACGGACGGAACGAGGATCCAGGTATGCGCGCGGCTCTTGTAAAGGTCGATGGTGTCGTCCGCATAGCACAGGCCGAAACGGCGGATCTGGGGAGGGCGGGAGCCGAAGGCCGGGGCGCGGAGCTCCTTGAGGGATTTTCCGCCCGCGACGCCGAGAACTTCGTCGCCGGCGAGAAGCGTTCCGGAAACGGAGGCTTGGCGGGGAAAGCGCTCGGCGACGATCTTCCGGATTCGGTCGGCTTTCTCGCCGGCCGCGAACCAGTAGATACGGTAGACGAGCGCGTTCGCGGTCGGGCGAAACGGATGCGGAATGCAGACCAGGAGCCGGTTCGGACGTTCGCCGGGGCGGCGTTTCTCGTTGTCGAAACGGCTCCACGGCGGCTCCCGCGGCAACTCCCGCGCGATGCGTTCGACCGTCCTGCCGCCTGGTCCCGACGTGCGGGTGTTCACGGAGGCGAGTTCGACCGTTTCGTCCGTCTTATCGTCGGCGATGCGGTCGAAGACGGCCATCGCCCGCTTCGCCCACGAGCGGTAGGCGGCTTCGTCGAGCGAGACGCGAACGTTCGCGACGACGTTGCCGTTCGCGTCCGCCTCGATCGCGGGCGAGCCGTCTTCCCCCGCGAGCATCTCGACCTTCCAGAAATAGCCGGGAACGTCTTCGAAGACCTTGTCCGCCAGGGCCGCGGCGTCACCGGTTTCCTGCGCCTTGCTCGTCGCCTGCGCGAAGAGCTTCCCGCCCTTCACCTTCTTCGTCGCGACGTTTTCGGCCTTGAGTTTCTTTTCCAGTTGCGTCTTCCGGACCGTGGCCGTCACCGTGACTTCGACGAGGCCCGTCGATTTGCGGCGGACGGGTTCTCCGACGACTTCCATGTCCTCCAGATAGGCGCCGCTGTAGGTGAGGATGCGGTCCTTCACCAGCTCGTCGTTCTCGACAAGCGTCTCCGCGTCCATCAGTTCGCCGACGACCTGCTGGATCGCGGCGCGTCCCGCATCCTTCTTCGCCTCGGCGACCGTTTCGCCGCTGCCTTTCGCCGTGACAACCGCCACGCACGCGTCGGCGACGGACGAGAACGGAGCGAGCAGGACCGCGGCGAACAGCGCCGCCGTAGCGCATTTCCGAATCGGCTTGCAAAAAACCATGTCTTTTCCTTTCATGTCGGATTGCCGGATGTCCTTCCTTGCCGGACTACCAGGACGGAACGTCGTTGATGGCGTCCCAGCCTCCCCGGTCCCGCTTGAGCGTGACGCCGGAGGAGAGCTTCTTCGCCGACCGGCCGCTTTCCAGTTTTTCGAACCGGATCGGCGCTTTCTTCGAAGCCTCCGTTTTGGAACCGTTCTCCCCGCCGAGGAACGGACGGATCGAGTAGGCGGCGGGAGCGGAAGAATCCCAGCTCTCGACGACCACGAGCCCCGGGAACGTCGCCGATTCGGATTCGGCGAAGGTCTCGCCCGAGTCGTCCTTCAAGGCGAGGGAGGCGCGGAATTCGTATTCCCGCCCCGCGAGCCCGCGGATCGCGTCCCACGTTTCGTCGTCGAAGAGAAGCAGATCCGCGTCGAGCGTCGCCGCGTCCTTGACGATCCAGAGGGGACGGCCCCGGGCGGGCCTGTCGAAACCCAGTTCCTCGGGCGAGGAGGCGAGGGGCCCCTTCGTCCATTTCGCCTTCGCCTTCTTCCGTTCGACGGCCAACGGTCCGAGCGCGGCGAGAAGCTCCTTCGTCCAGGCGTCGTAGGCGGCCTTGTCGACCGAAACCTTCACGGTCGCGTTCGCGGTGTTCGAGTAGGGATCGACATCGATTTTCTTTCCGGTCGCGGCATCCGCGACGGTCTTCGCCGCGAGTACGCCGCAGATGCGGTCCTTGGCGAAAACGCGCCGCAGCGCTTCGCCGGCCTTCGCGCCGGCCGCCGGGGTCTTTCTCTTCGCGTATTCAACCATCCGCATGATCGCTTCCGGCGTGGGCCGCGGGTTGGACCCGTGCTTCGAACAGGAAATGCGATAGAGGACGGGAATCCGCGGATTCCACTGCCGGGCCGCCCAGATTTCCGGAACGACCTCGACCGAAATCGTCCCGCCGCCCGGACAGGGCGCGGCGTCCGCCGCGGAAAGAGGTGTTTCCGCCCTTCCTTTTCCGCCGGCCTTCGTCGTGTTCTGGATCTTGAACTGGTTCTCGAAACACGCCTCCTTCTCTTTTTCCTCCGCCGCCTGCCGGGCCTGCTCCGCTAGCAGCTCCTCCCGACGGATCTCGGCTTTCGACTCCTCCATCTTCGGCTTGATCCATATCTTCCACGAAGCGAACGCCGCGACCGCGACAATAAGCGCCCCCACGATCCCGAACGCCGCCTTGTTGGTTTTCCGGAGAGACCACCACCAACGGAAGAACACACCGACGGCCGCGCAAACGGCGACGAGAACGGCCCAGTCCGCTTTCGAATCCCTCTGTGATCCGCCCCCCTCCGAAGGTGCCGATTGCGTCGGGGCGGGCGCGGGAGACTGCGGTCGGGATTGAGAACCGCCGCCGCTCCCGACGCTCGCAATGTGCTGTTCGAGATACCGGATGAAGGCTCCTCGTTCGCTATAGAGCAGGGTCGAACCGGTCGTGTCGGTTACTACGAATCCGTCGCCGGTCGGCATCACGGAGACGATGTCTCCGTCAACGGCCTGGATGTACCCGACGGTGTCTCCTCCGTGGGGGCCTTGCCGGACTGCCCATGTCCGATTGTCCATTCTGACTGCGATGTTCATGGTGTTTCTTCTTTCGTTGTCCGGCGTAAAACGGGCAAAAGCCCTTCCTTCGCGTTTCGTCCGAGGCCCTGGAAAGCCCGATCAAGAAGCGCGAAGGAAGGACGTGCGTGCGCACGCACCCTGCCTGCCTGCCGTCTTGATCTCGAAGGTTTCCAGGTTTCGGACGATCGACGGTTTGCAGCGGAGCAAATCTGTTGGCGCGTAGTCTAGCAGACCCGCGCCTCGGGTTCAACTCCGTTTTTCGCGTTTCCTGATCGGGGCGGTTCTCCAAAGGGGGGGTCGGGCGGGGGCGGCGGAATGTCGCCTCTCCACCCCTTACCCGAAGAATCGGCGGAAATCTTACGCGGCTCGCACGGAGCGCTCGCCCTACCGGAGCCGGCCGCGACGAGCGCGGCCCTCCCGGAACGGTCCGCCGCAACACCTTCGCGGACTTCGCGAACTTCGCGTGAGGAACGGGCCCGGCGCTTCGCGAGGACGACGGGCTGACGGCGCGGTGAACGTCGCGCGAGGCGCCCTTACGGGAACCGCGACCGGAAATCCGCCATTCCAATTGGCGGAATCGAAGCAAATCCGCCATTAGCGATGG
>CAMOEO010000121.1 GCA_946612175.1 uncultured Verrucomicrobiota bacterium | reverse complement strand
CCTCCTCGCCGCCGAGCGCCCCGCCGCGCCGCCGGAACCCTCCGACCGCCCCGCCGCAAGATAGGCGCCGCCGTCCCTATCGCGGGCGGCGGATCGAGCAGGTGCCGTCGGGCGCCCGCCGCACCGCGCCCTTCATCTCGAGGGCGATGAGCATCGGCCCCACGCGGTGCGCGGGGAGCCCCGTCGCCGCGACGACGCCGTCGGGCGTCAGCCCGTCCGAGGAACGGATCGCGTCGAGGATGCGGCGCTCCTCCGGATCGGAGGCCGGCGCGGCCGGCGCCGGCGGGGCCGAGGCGGGCGCGGGGGCGGACGGCGCCGCCGCGCGAGGCGCGCCCTCCGGATGCGCCCGCGCGGGCCGCCCCCCCGGAAGGAGCGGGAGCGAGGAAAGCTCGTCGAGGACGTCCTCCGGCGAGGCGACGAGCCGCGCGCCGTCGCGGAGCAGCTTGAGGCAGCCCAGCGCCGTCGGATCGCAGATGCGCCCGGGGATGGCCATCACCGAGCGCCCCTGCTCCATCGCGTGGTCCGCGGTGATGAGCGTGCCGGAGGTGAGCCCCGCCTCGATGCAGAGCGTCCCGGCGCACAGGCCCGAGACCAGGCGGTTCCGCATCGGGAAGGTCTGCCGGTCGGCGAAACGGCCGAACGGGTATTCCGAGACGACCGCGCCGCCGGCGGCGACGATGCGGCGCGCCAGCCCGCGGTTCTCGGGCGGATACAGGCGGTCGAGCGCGGCGCCGATGACGGCGATGGTGCGGCCACGCGCGAGAAGCGCGCCCTCCGCGGCGGCGGTGTCGACGCCGCGCGCGAGCCCGGAGACGATCGTGACGCCGGCCTGCGCGAGCCGGTACGAGAACGTGCGGGCGTTCTCGGAGCCGTATGGCGTGGGCGCGCGCGTTCCGACGACCGCCAGGCAGGGCGTGGCGGAGAGCGCCGCGGGGTCGCCCGCCACGTAGAGCGCGAGCGGCGGGCAGTGGATGGAGGAGAGCGCCGCGGGCCATTCGGGGTCGGCGGGCGTCACGAGCCGCACCGCCGCCTTCGCGGCCCGCTCGATCTCCGCGCGCCACGGCACCGTCGCGAACGCGTCCGCGAACGCCGCCGCGCGGACGCGGCCGACGTCGGGCAGCCCGACGAGATCCGCCGCGCCGCGGGCCAGGAACGCCGCGGCGGAGCCGAACCGGGCGATGCCGGCGCGGGCGGTCTCCCCTCCCATCGAGGGGACCAGGTTCAGGGCGACGTAGGCTTCGTGCTCGGTCATGGCGAAAAACGGCGGAGGCGGGGCGGCAGGGGCTTCTTCAGGCCCACAGTCTACCAGACCCCGCCCTCCCCGGCAACCCCCGCCCCCCGCGCGCGGCCGCGGGAGCGCGCAGGGAGTTTTTCCTTGACTTGGCGGGACGAAGGGAATAGCCTATCCGCCCGTTCCGAACGCCCTCCCGGCCCCGCCGTCGCGGCGCCGTCCCCGGCAATCCACCCAAAGAAAAGAGTACCAACATGATCGTCACGACCAAGCAGCTCTTCGCGCACGCCTACGGCAAGTACGCGATCGGCGCCTACAACATCAACAACCTCGAGCAGACCATGGGCCTCTTCGAGGGCAACGTCCGCTCCAAGGCCCCCTTCATCGTCCAGCTCTCCAAGGGCGCCCGCTCCTACACGCACAAGCTCATGCTCGAGGCGATGATGAAGACCGCCGACGAGATCTTCCCCGACGCGCTCTTCGCCGTCCACCTCGACCACGGCGACGAGAAGACCTGCATGGACTGCATCGCCTCCGGCGTCTACTCCTCCGTCATGATCGACGCCTCCGCCTTCCCCTACGAGGAGAACGTCGCCATCACCAAGCGCGTCGTCGACGCCGCCCACGCCAAGGGCATCGTCGTCGAGGCCGAGCTCGGCCAGCTCAAGGGCGTCGAGGAGGACGTGACCGCCGCCGAGCACGTCTACACCAAGCCCGAGGAGGTCGTCGACTTCGTCACCAAGACCGGCTGCGACTCCCTCGCCTGCGCGATCGGCACCTCGCACGGCGCCTTCAAGTTCTCCGGCGACCAGAAGCTGCGCTACGACATCCTCGAGGAGATCCAGAAGAAGCTCCCCGGCTTCCCGCTCGTGATGCACGGGTCCTCCTCCGTGCCCCCCGGGGAGGTCGCCCGCATCAACGCCGCCGGCGGCGCCATCAAGGGCGCCAAGGGCGTCGACGCGACGCAGTTCCTCGGCGCGGCCAAGCGCGGCGTCACGAAGATCAACATCGACACCGACGGCCGCCTCGTCTGGACGCGCGTGCACCGCGAGTTCTTCCGCGACAAGCCGGAGAAGTTCGACCTGCGCGACCCGGGCAAGATCTTCATGAAGGAGTACGCCGACTTCATCTACGAGAAGAACTGCCTGCTCGGCTCGGCCTACCAGGTCGACGACGCGCGCGAGTACATCAAGAACAACGCCTAGTCCCGTCCTCGGACAAGGCGACCGCCCGCCGCCCCGGCGGGCGCCCCATGACGCTCCGGCGTTCGCGCCGGAGCGTTTCCTTTTTCTTCGCTCCGGAAGCGGCGTTTTCGCGTTCCTACGCGGGCGCGCCCGCCGCCCGCGATTTTTTGCTTGCTTTTTGGTGGGAGTAGGTGTTTAATGGTGTCAGTCAAGGGCACGAAATGTCAGAACCTCCCATCCAGACCCCGCCGCATCCCGGCCCCGAGGCGATCCAGCCGCTTCTGGGGCGCGCGGACCATCGTCTGGACCCCAAGCGCCGCTTCACCATCCCCACGGACTGGTACGAGCGCATGGGGCGCCCGCCGCAGGTCTACGTGATGCCCTCGCTCTCGCATCTGCAAGGAACGGAGCGCTGCCTCGACATCTTCTGCCCGGCGGAGTTCGACCGCCGCATGGAGGCCTTCCGCCACGCCGCTCTCTCCGACGCCGCGAAGGCGGGCTTCACCAGCCGCATCGGCGAGCTCATCAGCTGCGTCGCCGTCGACACGATGAACCGCATCCGCGTCAAGGACTCCCTCCTCGCCTTCGCCGGCCTCACCTCCGACGTCGTCCTCATCGGCGCGGGCTTCCACATCGAGGTGTGGTCGCTCGCCAACCGCCCGAGGCTCGACGGCTCCGAGGCCGATGTCCTCGCCCGCCTCGCCACCGAGGCCCAGTCCATGGGCTTCTAGCCCCCTCCCCTTCCACTTCCCCCTTCCCCCTCTTCACCCTCTTCAACCCCTTCAACCCCTTCAACCTCTTCAACCCTTCGATGCACGTCCCCGTCCTCCTCCGCGAAACCCTCGAGGCGCTCGATCCGCGCCCCGGGCGGCGCTATGTCGACGGGACGCTCGGCGGCGGCGGCCATGCGGAGGCGGTGCTGCGCGCCTCCGCGCCGGACGGGCGGCTACTCGGGCTCGACCGCGACCCCGCCGCCATCGCACGCTGCCGCGAGCGCCTCGCGCCCTTCGGCGGCCGCTTCGAGGCGGTGCACGCGGACTTCGCCGCGATCGCCGCCGTCGCCCGCGAGCGCGGCTTCGAGGGCGCGGACGGCATCCTGCTCGACCTCGGCGTCTCCTCCTTCCAGCTCGACGAGCCGGAGCGCGGCTTCTCCTTCCGCGCCGACGGCCCCCTCGACATGCGCATGGACCCCACGCGCGGCCCCACCGCCGCGGAGCTGCTCGCCGGCTTCGCGGGCGATCCGGACGGCCTCGCGCGCCTGCTGCGCGAGTTCGGCGAGGAGCCGCAGGCGGGCCGCATCGCGCGCGCCCTCCTCGCCGCGCAGGAGAAGGAGCCGATCACGACGACCGCCCGCCTCGCGGAGGTCGTCGAGCACGCCTGCGGCGGCCGCCGCGGCGCGGCCCGCCACCCCGCCACGCGCACCTTCCAGGCGCTGCGCATCGCCGTCAACCGAGAGCTCGACCAGGTCGCGGCCGCGATCGAGGCCGCCCTCCCCCTCCTCGCGCCCGGCGGCCGCATGGCCGTCATCACCTTCCACTCGCTGGAGGACCGCCTCGTCAAGCGCGCCTTCGCCGCCCACGAGGGCCGCGAGGTCTCGCTCCAGCAGGGCGGATCCCGCCACGAGGGCGCCGAGCCCGCCGTGCGCCGCCTCTGGCGCCATGCCGTGGCCCCCGCCGAGGCCGAATGCGCCGCCAACCCCCGCGCCCGCTCCGCGAAGCTGCGCGCCGTCGTCCGCCTCTCCGCCTGACCTCTTCCCCTCCCCTTTCCTCCCTTTCCTTCACCCCTTCGAACCTTCCCGACCATGAAGAAACGCCGCAGAGCCAAGCGCGCCTATCGGAACAACAACCGGCAGTGGGACACCCACCAGTGCACCTGGGCGATGCCCGTCAAGGGCGCCATCGCCATCATTCTCCTCACGATCCTCGGCGTCTGCTACGCCCTCGTGTACATCTCCACCGAATCGATGGCCGGCCAGGTCGCCAGCGAGGAGGCGCGCCACGCCGCCCTCCGCGCGGAGCTCGAACAGGAGACGGCCAAGTGGAACGCGCTCAAGGATCCCTCCCACCTCGCCGTGGCGATGCTCGGGCACGGCTTCCGCATGTCGCAGCCCTCCCACCGCCAGTACGTCTCGATGCAGCGCACCGGCCCCCTGCTCCCCGCCCCCGGCTCCGCTCCCGCCGCCTACGCCGTGAACCGCTAGCCCCCTGCGGCCGGGATCCGGCCACGGCCCCGCCATGCCCCACGCCCCCTCACCGACGACTCCCGAATTCCGCCGGGGCGCGGATCGGCCGTCGCCCCTGCGCGACCTTCTCCGCACCCTCGCGCGCCCCTTCGTCCTCGCCTGGTTCCTCCTCCGCGGCGCCGTCCGCTGTCTCGCCGAGCAGCTCCGGAACCGCAACGTCCGCCTCGGGTTCGTCCTGGTCATGCTGACCGGCTTCTTCGGCGTCGTCGGCGCCCGTCTCGCCTCCGTCCAGCTCGGCGCCGCCGGAGACCTCGCCGACCACGCCGCCGGCAGCACCGTCGTCACCAACGCCATTCCCGCCAGCCGCGGCGGCATCTACGACCGCAACGGCCGCTCCCATCCCTTCGCGGAGTCCTACCCCGTCTGGAGCCTCGCGATCGACCCCCTCGCCCCGCGCAGCGAGGAGGAGCGCGCCGCCGCCGGCGCGCGCCTGCTCGCCTGGCGCGTCTTCGACGAGGCGACCGTCCTCCGCGCCCTTGCCTCCACCAACGTCCCGGTCCTCCTCCGCGACGGAACGCCCGCCCTCGACGCCCAGGGCCGCCCGCGCCTTCGCCGCTGGTTCCCGATCGGCACGACCGCCGACCGCGCCCTCGCCGAGGACATCGCCACCAACCCCGTCCTGCGCTGCGTCACCCGCGAGCGCCGCACCCGCCGCTCCTACCCCATGGGCCGCTCGCTCTGCCAGGTCATCGGCGCCGTCAACTCCCACGAGGAGCCCCTCGCCGGACTCGAGAAGACCTTCGACGCCCAGCTCCGCGGCACCCCCGGCTACACCGTCGGCGACGCCACCGCCACCCGCCGCGAGATCCGCTCCCGCCGCCGCGACCACGTCCCCGCCCTCGACGGCTGCGACCTCTTCCTGACGATCGACGCCCAGCTCCAGTACGCCGTCGACTGCGCGCTCGACGAGGTCATGGAGGAGAAGCGCCCCCGTGCCGCCTGGGCGGTCGTCCTCGACTGCCGCAATGGCGAGATCCTCGCCATGTCCTCGCGCCCCGACTTCGACTCGTCCGACTTCGGCGCCTCCACCCCCGAGGCCCAGTGCAACCGCGTCATCTCCACCCTCTACGAGCCCGGCTCCGTCATGAAGACCTTCGCCGCCGCCGCCGCGCTCGACGAGGGGCTCGTCCACACCAACACCCTCCTCGACGTCTCCAACACCCTCTACTGCGGCCGCCCGCTCCGCGACCACACCCACGGCCAAGACCGCCTCACCGTCGCCCAGATGCTCGCCTGGAGCTCCAACCGCGGCGCCTCGCGCCTCGGCATGGCGCTCGGCAAGGCGCGGCAGCAGCGCCACCTCAAGGCGTTCGGCTTCGGCAGCAAGACCCGCATCCCGCTGCTCGGCGAACAGGCCGGCCGCACCATCGGCGACGGCTCCGAGCTCAACAACATCCGCATCTCCATGGGCCAGGGCATGACGGCCACCGCCCTCCAGCTCGTCTGCGCCTACGCCGCGATCGCCAACGGCGGCCGCCTTCTCCGCCCCATCCTCGTGCGCGAGATCGTCGCGCCCGACGGCACCACCGTCCTGCGCGCCGAGCCCGAGGTCGTCGGCCGCCCCGTCACCGAACGCACCGCCCGGCAGATCGTCCAGATGCTCCGCGCCGTCGTCTCCCGCGACGGCACCGCCCGCCGCGCCCAGGTCCCGGGCTACACCGTCGCCGGCAAGACCGGAACCGCGCAGATGGTCGTCGACCGCCACTACTCCAGCACCGACTTCCGCGGCTCCTTCATCGGCATCTTCCCCGCCACCGACCCGCGGCTCGTCATCCTCGTCACCTGCGAGGCCACGCCCAAGCCCAACACCGACGGCGGCGTCTGCGCCGCCCCCGTCTTCGCCCGCATCGCCGCCGAGGCCGCGCGCATCCTCCGCATTCCGCCCGACGCGGAGGAGCCTTCCGGCCCCGCGTTCTAGCCCGCCGATTTTTCCGCTTGACTTCGCGGGGGCGTTTTGCGAGACTCTGGCCCCGTTCCGTACCTCTTCGTGGTGGGTTACCCAAGCGGTCAACGGGGGCAGACTGTAAATCTGCTGGCATTGCCTTCCAACGTTCGAATCGTTGACCCACCACCATTTTTTCTCCCGGTCCCAGCCCGAGCCGCCCACCCGTGAAAACCCTCCGTTTCGTCTTTTTCGCCGTGGTGGGCGCGTTGCTGGTCGTCGGCGTCTGCGTCGCCTTCCTCCCGCTTCTCGGCAAGCGGTCCGAACGCGCCGCCGAGCGCGATCGGCTCAAGGCGGAGAACGACGCGATGGAGCGCCATATCGGCGACCTTCGCCGCCGCCAGGCCGAGTTCGAGTCAAACCCCGAGTTCGTCGAGCTGCAGGCCCACAAAGAGGGCATGGTGCGCAGCTCCGAGCGCGTGTTCGACTTCTCCGAGGTCCTCCCGCGAGACAACTTGCGCGGGGAGTGAGGGGCGCTTGTGGGATTTCTCGCGTTCTGCTAGAATTTGCCCTATGAACGCAATCCCCTCCCTATCCCTCGCCACGCTGTGCCTCGTCTCGTTGTTCGCCCGCGCGGAGGGCGAATCCCCTGCGCCGCAAGCGATTGCGAACCAACCCGGCGCCGAGTCTCTTTCTCCGTGCGACGTCCCCACGGGCGCCTTCCGCCCCCGTCGCAGTCCGGCCGTCGTGCTTTCGCGCGAGCCGTCACCCGTTGACGAACGAACGGCCGCCCGCCGCGTCGCCGAAGTGGCCCAGCGCCATCTTCGAGAGGTCGTTGGAGATGGGGCCACCGCGCTCGTCAACATCCCCGACCTTCCCGACACCTGCTACACCAATGTCTGGACGGCCGCCGACACGGTTCGCGCGCTCGACGGCACGGACCAGGTCACAGTCCCCGAGGGCGTCGATCGGCTGGACGTACGCGCCTTCGCCGGATCGCGCGTCCGCTCCCTCTCGCTTCCCTCCACGCTCCGCGCCGTCGGAGAACGTGCATTCGCGGACTGTCCCGTTCTGGAAGCGGTGGTTCTCCCCGACTCGGTCGAAGTCGTCGGTTCTTCGCTCTTTGCGAACGACCCTGCGCTTCGTTCCGTCGTGTTTCCGAAACCCCTCCGCTTCCTCCCCGGCGGGCAGTTCGCCGGCAACTGCGCAGCGCTCCGGGAGGTTCGCTTTCCGGAGAAGTCCCTCGCCTTCGGCGCCAACATGTTCCTCGACAACCCCGGCATCGAGCATGTCGAGCTGCCCGAGGGAGTCGTCTGCATCCACGATGGCTTCTTCGCTCGCGCGCGGAACCTCCGTTCCGTCCGGTTCCCGAAGAGCCTGAGATTCATCCCCACGGACTGTTTCCTCGACTGCCCATCCATCGAGGAGATCGAAATCCCCGAGGGTGTGGCGTTCATCGGCCGCTCGACGTTCCAGAACTGCCCGAACCTTCGCAAGCTCGTCCTTCCCGCTTCGGTCCGGGTCATTACCGCTCGTGCGTTTCAGCACACGCCCTTCGAGTCCGTGACCTTCCTCGGACCGGTCCCCGAAATCCGCTCCATCGACGGCGGCCCCGCGCCGCTGTCCGCGATGTGTCTCGACTTCTCCAAGGCCGTCTTCTCCGACGCCCACCGCTCCGAATGGCTCGCCGCAATCGAGAAAGAGAAGCCCCTGCCACCCTTCTCCCCCGCGCCCAAGCCCCGCCCCATCGACAAGGGCGCCCAGCCTTCCGAAGGACAGACGCCCCTCCGCGCCTCCGCCATGCTCGTCGACAGCTCTGTGCTCCATGGCGCGCTCCCACGCCGCTTCGTCCCCGCCGTCTCCCCCACCCTCG
>CAMOEO010000120.1 GCA_946612175.1 uncultured Verrucomicrobiota bacterium | reverse complement strand
GCCGAGACCCGGTGCTGCACGAGATGCCGCCCGAGCCGCTGCCGAAGCGCCGGCCGACGCCCTGGGACTAGAACGCTTCTCGCTCCAGGTCCCGGGTTCGATGGTTCGCGACGATCTGCGTCGCGTTGTCGCGGAGTATGCACGAATCCGAGGCGCAATGTTACAAAAAAACGCGCCGCCATCCATGGCGCGACGCGGGCGGGCGCCGCCCCCATCGCGCGCGGGAGCGTGGACATTTGGGAGGCGGCATGGTAGTATAGACGCCGCAACGTCCCCCGCCTCCCCTTTCCCCGTCCTTCCCTCCATGCACACGCTTCCGCTCCGCTCCGCCGCCCTCGCCCCGATCCTCGCGGCGCTCCTCCTCGCCCCGGGGTGCGGCCGCGTCCCGCCCGAGACCGCCGTCGCCGAGGGCCAGGCCGCCCTCGAGGCCGGCGACTGGGAGAAGGCCGTCCGCATGCTCGAGATCGCCGCCAAGGCCCACCCCGACTCCGCCGACGTCTTCTTCAACCTCGGCATGGCCAACCTCATGGCCAGCCACAACAAGGCCGCCGAGCGCGCCTTCCTCCGCGCCGACGACCTCACCGCGGACCCCGACGACGCCGCCGCGCTCGAGGGCCTCGCCGAGGCCCGCCGCCGCCGCGGCAACTTCAAGGGCGCCGCCAACGCCTTCGAGGCCGCCATCCGCAAGGTCAACTACCGCCCCTACCTCCGCGCCGGCCTCGCCGCCTGCGAGATGGACCAGGGCTTCAACGGCTCGGCCAAGGACCTGCTCGACACCGCCCTCGCAGAGAACCCCGACGACCCGGTCTGCCTCTACAACGCCGGCGTCCTCTACATGGACAAGTTCCCCGAGTTCGAGAAGGCCGTCTCCTGCCTCTACCGCTTCCTCGTCTCCCCCGCCTCCCGCGCCTACCCCGAGCAGTGCGCCGAGGCCGCACGCCGGTTCTCCTCGCTCGGCGCCATCCGCCCCGAGGAGGTCGAGAACAAGGTCGACGACCTCATGACCAAGGCCGCCGGCGCCGCCCGCGCCGGCGACGCCGAGAAGGCCTGCGCCCTCGCCTCCTCGGCGTTCAAGCTCGACCCCTCCAACGCCGGAATCCTCAAGCGCCAGATCGCCTTCCTCCGCCGCCGCGGCCACCCCGGCGACGAGGAGAAGGCCCGCGGCAACGAGCGCCTCGGCGCCCTCCTCTTCCCCGGCGACGCCCGCTTTCCCGCCCTCGACCCCGACGCCGCCCGATGAACCCCGCGCCCCTCCTCGCCGTGTCCGTCCCCGTCCTCTCCGCCGCCGGGTGGGTGGACGCCGCCGTCGCCGTCCTCCTCGCGCTGTCGCTCGTCTTCGGCGCCGTCCGCGGCCTCGCGGGCGAGGTCTCCCGCCTCCTCGCGTTCGGCACCGGCCTCGCCGTCCTCGCCGTCGCCTATCCGTTCGTCCGCTCGTTCTTCCCCGCCGAGGGCGAGGCGCACTCCGTCCTCGCCTTCGCCGCGACCGTCCTCCTCGCCGCCATCGCCGGCGCCGTC
This sequence comes from uncultured Verrucomicrobiota bacterium, assembly GCA_946612175.1. Lineage (GTDB taxonomy): Bacteria > Verrucomicrobiota > Kiritimatiellia > RFP12 > UBA3636 > UBA3636. The sequence goes on along the minus strand of CAMOEO010000120.1, from coordinate 6,953 downwards.
GTCCGCGCCTTCGCGCGCCGATTCCTCAAGCTCCTCGTCGGCCAGCCGGCCGACAGCGTGATCGGGGCCTTCCTCCGCCTCGCCACCACCTCCATCGCCGTGCTGACGGTCTTCGCCTTCCTGCGCCTGCTCCCGATCGAGGCCGTCCGCCGCGTCGTCTTCGAGGAGTCCGTCTCCGGCCGCACCGCCCTGCCCCTCGTCGAGCGCCTCGTCGCCCGCGTCGCCGAGCGCGCCGCCCTGCCGGGCGCCGCGGGCTTCGCCCCCGTCGCCCCCGCCCCCGCCACGAACGGCGTCCCCGCCGCGCTTCCATGAACGTCGTCTGGTACTACGCGAAGGACGGGAGCCGGACCGGCCCCCTCTCCTGGGCGGAGCTGCGCGACGCGGCCCGCGCGGGCGCCTTCGGCCCCGGCGACCTCGTCTGGACGCCCGGCTACGGCGCCGAGTGGCGCCCCGCCTCGACGCTCGACGCGCTCTTCCCGCCCCCGCCGGAGGCCGCGCCCCCCGACCCCGAGCCGGACGCCCCGCCCGCCGCGCCGCCCCCGCTCCCGCCCGGGCTCCGCTCCCCGTTCGCGCCCGAGGCCCCCGACGCCCGCCCCCCCGAGCGCCCCCGCGTCCTGCTCTCGTTCGCCATCGCCATGGCGAACATGCGCGTCCTCCTCTTCTCCCCGTTCTCCCTCGGCCGCTGGTGCGCCATCGCCCTCGCGGTCCTGATCGCCGTCGTCGGCGCCCAGAGCGAGTTCCGCATCGTCGGGGCCACCGACCCCGCCACCGTCGAACGGCTCCGGCCCGTCGGACTCGACCGCGTCTTCTCCTCCCCGCTCTTCACCTTCCCCGAACGCTGGACCCGGGCCTACCTCGCCGGCGCCCCCGAGGCGGTCGCCGATCCGTTCGCCGTCTGGCGCGACCTCGGCGCCTCGCTGCGCGACACGTCCCGCGAGGCCTCCGCCTGGTTCTCCTCCGCCCCGGCCGCCCTCCGCGCCGCGGTCCTCGTCCCCCTCCTCTCCGCGCTGGTCCTCTTCGCCGTCCTCCACGCCTGGCTCCTCGCCCGCGGCTGGTCGCTCCTCCTCGGCCGCGTCTACCGGCGCGACGAACCCCTCGGCCTCGCCTGGGCCGGCGCCCGCGCGATCTCCCGCCCCCTCTTCCGCGGGCTCGTCGCGCTCCGCCTCGGCGCCCTCGCCGTCGAGGCCGCCGCCACGGTCGTCGTCCTGCGCCGCTTCGCCGCGCTCGACCCCGCCGCCCCCGTCCCTCCCCTCCTGACGCTCGGGACCGTCCTCTCCGGCCTCGCGCTCCTGCTCGCCGACATGGTCGCGACCGGCTTCCTTCGCGACTTCGCCCTCCCCCGCGTCGCCCTCCGCCGCATGTCGATGCGCGACGCCCTCCGCGACGCCCTCCGCGAAACCGGCCCCTGGTACTCCCTCTACCTGCTCGTCCTCTCCGGCCTCGCCCTCGCCGCGATCGCCGCCGCCTCCACCGTCGTCTGGCTCCTCGCCCCGCTGCTCTCCGCCGTCCCTCCGCTCCTGCTCTTCGCCTACGCGATGGCCCTCGTCCCGTTCTCCCTCGCCCGCTGCCTCTGGTCGCTGGACCTGTACTTCCGCGTCCATCCCGAGGCCCGCCTCCTGCTCCCGCCCTGCCCCGTGCTCCGGGTCGTCGTCCGCCGCGCCCCCCGCCCGCCCCGCGCCCCATGACCCCCGCGCCGCCGCCCCTTCCGCCGCCCTCCTTCTCCGGCCCGGACGCCCCGCGCCTTCCCGAGGCGATCCTCGCCGCCGCCTACGGACTCCTCAACGCCGTCCCCCTGCTCCTCTTCCCCGCCCTCGCGGCCGCGCCCCCGCGCCACGCCGCCGCCGTGCTCCTCGGAGGACTTCTCCCCGCCGCCGTCGCCCTCGCCGCCGCCGGCTTCCGCTCCGCCGTATCCGGCGCCCCGCTCCGCGCCGTCCTGCGCCTCCTCCCCCGCCCGGGCCGCACGGCCGTCCTCTTCTTCGGCGCCGGCGTCCTCGCCGCAATCCCCCTCCTCGGCGCCAGCGCCCTCTCCATCGCCCTCTGCGACGCCCTCGGCATCGACGGTACCGCCTCCCCCAACCCCCTCCTCGTCCTGCTCGGCCCCGGCACATCCCCCTCCGTCCGGCTCGCCATGCTCCTCGTCGCGCTCGTCCTCGCCCCCGTCGGCGAGGAGCTGCTCTACCGCGCCCTGCTCTACCGCGGCCTCGCCGCGCGCCTCCCCCGCGCCGCCCTTCCCCTCTCCGCCGCCTTCTTCGCCTTCCTGCACCTCTCCCCCCACCACTTCCTTCCCCTCTTCCTCCTCGCCCTCCTGCTCGGCATCGCCTTCCGCCGGTACGGCCTCGCCGCCTCCGCCGGCCTCCACGCCGGCTTCAACGGCGCGAACCTCCTCGCAGGCATCCTCCTCGTGTGACGCGCGACCGCGCGGACTTGCGCCGCCCGCCGACCGCATGCTAGAATCCCCTCCATGACCCTCCTGCGCCGCTTTCCCCGCATCCGCGCCGCGCTGGCCCTCGCGGCGCTCGCGGCCGCCCTCTACGCCGCGTTCCTGCGCCCCCTCCCCGCGCACCTCGCCTCCGGCATCCCCTACGGCTCCTACGCGGGCGCCGCGCCGCCGCGCCCCCTCGTCCAGGGCGACCACCTGCAGCTGCTCTACCACTTCGACCTCTTCGACGCCTACCTCCACGGGCGCCTCCCCTGGTTCCGCAACCTCTGGGAGTTCAACACCTCCGACGCCGCCCCCCCCCCCCCCGCCCGCCCCGACCCCTGCTACGCCCCCTTCGCCCTCCCCTACTCCCTCGCCCGCTCCGCCGGCGCCTCCGACGCCCTCGCCTGGAACCTCTCCCAGTTCCTCTCCGTCCTGCTCGGCCTCGCCTTCTGCGCCGCCCTCGCCCGCCGCTTCGGCGCCGGCCCCGGCGCCGCCCTCGCCCTCGCCGCCCTCTCCTCCTGCGTCCCGTTCCGCTGGGTCGTCCTCGCCGGCGGCTCGCCCACCGGGTTCGGCATGGGGCTCGTCCCCGCCGTCGCCCTCGGCGCCGACGTCGCCGTGCGCGACCGCCGCCTCCGCGGCGGCGTCCTCGCGGCGGCCGCCCTCCTGGCCTGCTACGCCGCCGACCTGCACTGCTTCCTCTTCGCCGCCCTCTCCCTCCCGCTCTGGGGCCTGCTCGGCCTCCTGCGCTCCCCCGACCGCCCCTTCGCCACGCGCCGCCGCGTCCTCCGCCTCGCCCGCGCCCTCGCCCCCGTCGCCCTCGCGGGCGCCCTCTGCGCCCTCCTCGGCCGCGCCGCCGGCCGCGCCTACGAATCGACCGACGTCGCCGGCGGCCGCACGCTGCGCGAGATCGAGCTGCACTCCCCCGACTGGCACGCCTTCTTCGACCCGACCTACTTCAGCCACGCCCCCGAGCAGTTCCACCAGGGCTGGGCCATCGCCGCGCTCCTCGCCCTCGCGGGCGCCGCGCTCCTCGCCGGCGCCGCCGTCGCCGCCGCGCGCCTACTCCGCCGCCCCGGCGCCCCCTTCCGCTCCCCCTCCATCGTCTTCCACCCCGCCTTCTCCTCCCCCCCCCCCCCGCCCCCCCCGCCCCGCGCGACACCGCCCCGCTCCGCGCCGCCCTCGCCGGGATCCTCGCCGGCGCCGCCATCCTCTTCGTCTTCCTCCTCGCCCTCGGCACCCACGGCCCGCTCGACGCCCTCCCGCTCCGCGCCGTCCGCAAGCTCGTCCCGCCCTTCCGCATGGTGCGCCAGCCGCTCAAGGCGTTCTGCCTGCTGCCCACCCTCTACGCCGCCTTCCTCGCCCTCGCCCTCTCCGCCCTCCGCTCCCTCGTCCCGCCCCGCCGCCCCGCCGCGCCCGACCCCGCGCTCTCCCGCCTCGCCGCCGGCCAGCGCGCCCTCGCCGCCGCCCCCGCCTCCCGCCGCGCCCTCGCCGCCGCGCGCCGCGCCCTTCCGGCCGCCACCGCCGTCCTCCTCGTCCTGCTCGTCTTCCTCTCCGCCTCCCGCGGCATGCGCGCCGGCGTCTGCCTCCTGCCCGGCCCCAACGCCGCCTACGCCGCCGCCGTGCGCGACGCCGAATCCCGAGGCCTCGTCCCCCGCGCCCTCGTCCTCCCCGTCTGGCCCGGCGCCTCCTCGTGGAGCTCCATCTACCAGTACTGCGCCATGCGCGCCGGCCTCCGCATGCTCAACGGCTACGCCGCCGTCACCGAGCCGGACTACGTCGAGCGCGTCTTCCGCCGCTTCGAGACCATGACCGAGGGCGACTTCACCGACGACCAGCTCGCCGGCCTCCGCGAGCTCGGCGTCACCTGCGTCATCCTCCACGAGGACGCCTTCCCCTCCAAGGTCTCCGCCTTCCCCTTCGGCGCCACCCTCCGCCGCCACCTCGCCAGCCCCCGCCTCCGCCTCCTCGCCCGCGACGCCGGCGCCTGGGCCTTCGCCGTCGCGGACGGCGAAGGCCCCGCGCCGGACACGGAGCATGGCGTGGAGCCCCCCGCCCGCCACTGGGGCGTCCGCCCTCCCCAGGCCAACGCCGCCACCCGCGTCCGCTCCTTCGCCGAGATCCACCGCGAGGGCTACGGCTGGCTCGTCCGCGCCGAGGCGGACAAGGACCTCGTCCTCGTCTCCTCCTTCAAGGACGCCGACCGCTCCATCCACTCCCTCACCAACCGCTTCCCGGCATCCGCCCCCGCCCCGGCATCCGGCGACGCCCCGGCGTCCTGTAGCGACCCCCTTGCGGGGTCGCGATGGCGCCTCGCCTTCCTCCCCGCGCTCGATCCCTCCTCCAACCTCTGGACCGCCCTCTCCACCCCCGGCGAGGCCCTGATCTCCTACGTCGCCTTCGCGCGCGACCCCGCGCTCGGCGGACTCCCCGCGCCGGACTCCGACGGCGCGCTCCGCCTCCCCGCCGTCGACCTCTTCCACGAGTTCGGCTCGACGACGCTCGCGCGCATCCCCGACGAGAAGACCGGCGGCTTCGCCTCCGTTCCGGACGATCTCGCCTTCGCGCCCGGGCTGCACCCGCCGTGCACCGCCGTTGAGGGGCCCTTCCTCCCCCTCGCGCTCCCCGCCGGACGCTACCGCACGACGCTCCTGGAGGAGAAGCCCGACATCGCCGCCGCCATCCTCTCCGACCAGTTCGGCGCCCACCCGCCCTCCCCCGGCGCGCCCTCGCCCTTCCGCCTGACGGGCGCCGACGGCGTCGAGGACCTCTCGTTCTCCCCAGACGGCCGTTCCGCCGCCTTCGCCTACGACGGCACATCCCCCGTCTCCTTCCGCGTCTCCTACGACGCCACCCGCCCCGGCGTCCTCTCGACGCTCCTCGTCGCCCCCGCCGCGCCCTAGCCCTCCCCGCGCTTCGAGGCGCGGTACCAGTGCGCCAGGAACGGCATCGATACCACGAAGGAGAGGACGTCCGCGAGCGGCTGCGCCAGCTCCACGCCGAGGACGCCCCACGCGCGCGGCAGCAGCAGGATCAGCGGGAAGAAGAACAGCCCGCTGCGCATCGTCGAGAGCAGCGCCGCCCGCCCGGCCAGCCCCAGGCTCTGGAAGAGCATGTTCGTGCAGACCGTCGGGTGGTTCAGCACCACCGTGAGCGCCTGCCACCGCAGCGCCACCGCGCCGATCGCCACCACCTCCGGGTCGTCCCGGAACCACGACACCACCCGCGCCGCCCCCAGCGCGCACGGGATCGCCAGCGCCGCCGCCACCGCGCACCCCGCCGCCGCCGTGAAGCGCAGCGCCGCGCGCACGCGGTCGCGCCGCCCCGCCCCCCAGTTGAAGCCGACGACCGGCTGCATCCCCTGCCCGATGCCGATCGAGACCGCCGCCACCAGGAACGAGACCCGCCCCACGATCGACATCGCCGCGATCGCCGCGTCGCCCCACGCCGCCGCCTGCCGGTTGAGCAGCACCGGCGCGATCGCGCCGCACACGTTGCGCAGCAGGCTCGGCGAGCCGACCGCGACGATCGACCCCGCCACGGCGCGCCGCAGCGACACCAGCCCCGGCCGGAACACGCTCGCCGTCCGCCCGCCCCGGAACATCGAGAGCAGGATCGCGAAGCTCGCCGTCTGCGAGACCGCCGTCGAGACGCCCGCCCCCTCCACGCCCCAGCCCAGCCCGAACATCAGCACCGGGTCGAGCGCGAGGTTCAGGACCGAGCCCGAGAGCAGCCCCGCCATCGCCAGCGCCGCTCTCCCCTCGTAGCGCAGGATGTTGTTCATCACGCAGCTGGCGGAGAAGAGCGGCCCCGAGAGCAGGATCCACCGCATGTACTGCTTCGCGTAGGGCAGGATCGTCTCCGTGCTGCCGAACGCCCGCGCGAGCGGCTCGAGGAAGACGAGCCCGAGCGCCGCGACGGCCGCCCCGGCGCCGAGCGCGAGGAAGAAGCTCGTCGACGCGAACACCCGCGCCCCGGCCACGTCGCCCGCGCCGAGACGCCGCGAGAGGTTGCTCCCCGCCCCGTGCCCGAAGAGGAACCCGAACGCCATGAACACCGCCAGCAGCGCGAACACGATCCCCACCGCGCCCGAGGCGGACGTCCCCAGCCGGCTCACGAACCACGCGTCGCCCGCGTTGTAGAGGTTCGAGACGAGCATGCTCGCCACGGTCGGCATCGCCAGCCGCGCGACGAGCCCCGCGACCGGCGCCTCCGTCATCCGCCGCCGCCGCCCCTCCGCGCCGTCGGGGCCGCCAGGACCGCCGGAAAGCGCGGAGAGCCGGTTTTCTCGGGGCAGACCGACGGACTTCCGTTTCATGCCGCGAGTCTATCAGAACGCCCCGCCCGCGGCAACGTCGCGGGCGGGGCGGGCCCCGCGGACGGAATCCTGGACCTTCCCCACTTTTTTGGTGCCGCGCCGTCGCGGAGGCCCGCAAACGGGGCCTTTGCGCCGCTGCGCAAGTGAAACGCGCCCGCGACCGCTCGCAGGCTCCGGGCTCCCAAGGCGCGGCGTTCCGAAATGCGGGGCCGCTCG
>CAMOEO010000119.1 GCA_946612175.1 uncultured Verrucomicrobiota bacterium | reverse complement strand
GAAGGCCGCGTCGGCCCCGGCGAAGAAGCCGGAGCAGAAGAAGGCCGCGTCCGCCCCGGCGAAGAAGCCGGAGCAGAAGAAGGCCGCGTCCGCCTCGGCGAAGAAGCCGGAGCAGAAGAAGGCCGCGTCCGCCCAGTCGCCGAAGGACGCGAAGGAGAGTTCGCAGAAGCAGATCGAGGCGATCCCCGCGTCCGTGCCCGAGCCCGAGTCTCCCGAGCCGCCCGTTCCTCCTGCCGAGCCCGCCGTGGCGGATCTTCCGACACCCGTTTCCCACACGGCGGCGCCGCCGTTGTCCACGTTGCCGCCCGAGATCGTTCCGCTGGTTCCGTCGGTGGACGAGGACGACCTCTTCGGCGACGCCCCGGCGCCGGCCGATTCCGACAGCGGTGAGTTCACGAAGAAGGAGCTCGACGAGCTCCGCGCGGACCTGCTCGCGCAGCGCGCCCGCCTGAGCGGAAAGGCCGTCACGCTGCAGGACCAGTCCCTTCGCCGCTACGACGAGGTGAACCCCGAGGAGGACGGCACCGACGCCGCGATGCGCATCACCGAGCTCGGAAAGGCCGCGCTCGCGGAAGCGTCCGTCAACGACATCGACGCCGCGCTCCGGGCGATCGACGACGGCACCTTCGGCGTCTGCCAGAACTGCGGCAGCCGCATCGGCAAGGCGCGCCTGCGCGCCCAGCCGTTCGCGAAGTACTGCGTGCCCTGCCAGTCCGAGATGGAGGCCGACGCCGCGCTGCGCCGCGCGCCGACGACCTCCGCCGCGGACTACTACTGATCCGCCGCCCCGTTTCCGCAATGCCCGCGCCCACGGAAGCATCCGCGCCCCGTCCCGCCCCCGCGCCCGCCGCTCCGTCCGCCCCCGGCCGACGGGCGCAGGCCGGCGCGCTCGTCCTCGCGGCGGTCGTGGTCGCGCTCGACCAGCTCACCAAGGCCGCTGCGTCGCGCGCATTCGCGGACGGCTCCCACCGCACGGTCCTGCCCGGCTTCTTCGACCTCCGGCTCGCGCTGAACGACGGCGCGGCCTGGAGCATGCTCTCGGGCCGGCGCTGGCTGCTTGCGGGCGTCTCCGCGGCGATGCTCGCGCTCCTGGCGTGGAACCGCCGCGAGCTCTGCGCCACGCGCCTCTCGCGCATCGCCGCCGGCCTCCTCGCCGGCGGCATCGTCGGCAACCTCCTCGACCGCCTGCGCACCGGTCGCGTCGTCGACTTCCTTGACTGGCACTGGCGCGCCGCCTACACCTTCCCCACCTTCAACCTCGCCGACACCGCGATCTGCATCGGCGTCGGGCTCCTCGTCCTCGCCTCCCTTCCGTGCTTTCGAGCAAGACCCTAGCCTTCCTCGCGCTGCTCCTCGCGCTGCTCCTGCTGGGTCTCCGGTACGCGGATCGCCACCTGGCCGGGACCGCGGATGCCTCCGCGCCGCCGCTCGCGCTGCTGACCGCCGATCCGGGCCGCATCAACGAGCTCTCGATCTCCCTCGGGACGTTCCAGGTCGACCTGCGGCGCGATCGGGGCGGGTGGCTTTTCGTCGACGGCTCCGGCCGCGCGGACGCCCCCCGCATCGACCTCTTCCTCGACACGCTGGCGCACGCCCGCGTCCGCGACCGCATCTCTCCGCGCCAGCGCCAGGCGCGGGAGCTGCCGCTCTCCGCGTTCGGCCTGCCCGATTCCTCGGCGCGCGATCCCGCCACGAAGCCCCGCGCCGGCGTCCGTGCGACCGGCCCCGACGGGAGCCTGGTGTTCCTCTTCGGCTCCGACACCCCGTCGGGGGACGGCGTGTTCGCCCTGCGCAGCGGCGACGATGCGGTCTACGCCGTCGACCGCTCGATGTTCGACCTGCTGCCGACCTCGACGGACGACCTCCGCGAGCGCATGCTCTTCGCGCGCCCCGGCCGCGAGATCGCGGAGCTCGAGATCCGCCGCCGCGACGCGCCGACCGTTCGCCTCGCGCGCGACGCGCTCGGCCGCTGGACGCTGCGCGCCCCGTACGTCTGCGCCGTCGACTCCGTCGCCGTCTCCGCCCTGCTCTCCGCCCTCGTCGAGACCACCGCCGACCGCTTCGTCTGGACGCCCGGCCGCGGGGCGTCGCCCGCGCGGGCGGAGGACGCCCGCATCGCCCACGGCCTCTCGCCCGACGAGGCCGCGCTCTCCCTCTCCATCCTCCACGAACGCGAGTCCGCCCCCGACGCCTTCGACTTCGCCGCGCCCCGTCCCGACGCCCCCTCCCGGGTCCTGCTCGCCTCGGCCGCCGGCGGCGGCACGGTGATCGTCGAGGTCGACCGCGTCGTCTACGATGCGCTCCGGATGTCGCTCGACGATCTCCGCGACCGCCGCATCGCCCCGTTCTCGCCCGACGAGGTGCTTTCCGTCTCCCTCCGCTCCGGCGACGGCCCGTTCTTCCTCGCCCGTCCCGACGCCGCCGAGCCCTGGGCCATCGAGCAGCCGTCCCACCATCCGGCGGACGCCTTCGCCGCCGACGCGTTCCTGTCCCGCCTTCTCGAGGTGCGCGACGTTCGCGCCGAGCCCTGGGACCCCGCCGCCGCCCCGGCGCCGCTCGAAGCTGTCCGCCTCGAGCTCCGCACGGCGGGCTCCGAGGCTCCCGTCGAATGCCTCTTCGTCCCGCCGGAAGGCGGCGAGGTCGCCGTCCTCGTCCCGTCCGCCGGCATCCGCCGCCTCGTCCCCGCGGAACGCGTGCCGCCCGAGGTCTTCTCCTCCTCCGCGCTCGCCGCGCTCCGCGACCGCGACGTGATCTCCGCGGGCAGCCCCGTCCTTTCCCTCGCCCGCGCCGAGCCCGCCGATCCGGCCCCCGAGACCGTCCGCCTCGACGCCGGCGGCTCCTGGGTCTGCGAACGCTCCGACCGCGTCGCGGACCCCGCCGCCGCCGAGGCCGCCGCCGCGCTCTTCACCAACCTCGTCGCCACCGCCGCCGTCGCGCTCTCCCCCGCCGATTCCTCCGCCTACGGGCTTCTCCCGCCCCGCGTCGAAGTTTCCGCGCGGGTGGCCGACCCCGCCCGTCCCGTCGTCATCCTCCAGCTCGGCGCCGCCCTTCCGGACGGCTCCGCGTACCTTCGCCGCAAGGGGGACGACGCCGTGTTCGTCGTCCCCCCCGCCACGGCCGCGGCCCTCGCCGCGCCGCTCCTCCTGCCCGCGGACCGCTAGGGCGCCGCCGCCGCGGCGGCATCGTCCTCCGCGTCGAGGCGGTCTCCGCCGAAGAACCAGAGCCAGCGCCAGCGGCGCTCGGCGCCGCGGCCGGAGCGCCCGACGAGGCCGCCGAGCAGGCTCCAGTGCCAGGCGCCGTCCTCCTCCTTCGCGTCCCAGAGCGGCCAGACGCGCGTGGCGGAGTATCCGCCCTCGCCGTAGCCGCGCCGCAGCGCGCCCCAGAGCGCCTCGTGGTCGACGCGCTCCGGCGCGCCGTCCGCGCCGTCGCGCTCGCCCCGCGTGTAGAGCGTGAACATCCCGAGCAGGTTGCGCTCGAGCGCGCCTGCGCGCTTGTGGAACGAAAGGTCGGGGATCTTCACGAGGCGGTTGCGCGGGTCGTGGCGGCGGGACCAGAGCGGCCACACGCGCAGATAGTCCTCGTCGAGCCGCGCAACGCCGTTCGTCCCGGCGTCGCGCGTGAGCGTCGAGCGGTGCAGCACCGGGAAGAGCGTCCATTCGCGGACGTGGGTCCCCTTGACGTCGAGCCGGCGGTCGTTCCAGAACGGCCAGAGCACGGTGCGGTTCTCCGCGTCGCCGTTCTCCGACCAGCGGTGGATCCAGAACGGGAAGACGCGGCGCAGGTGCGCGTCCTTCGTGTCGCGGATCATGACGATCGGCCACGGGGCGTTGATCTTGCGGTATTCCGGGAGCTTGCCGCGGCCGTGCGAGACGGTGAACAGCGGGGGTAGGAAGAGCCATGCTTCCTCGTCCTGGCGGTCGACGCGTCCGACGAGCGGCCAGAGCATCCAGTCGCGCCCGGGGTTGATCCCCTCGTGGCGGGCCTGCGTCCAGAGCGGCCAGAGGACGAACCGCGCGTCGAGCCTGCCGTCGACCTTCGTGCGCCCCCAGAACGGAATCACGCGCCAGGCGTCGCGCCCCGGCCCGGTCTGGCGCTGGACCAGCGGCCAGAGCACGCTCCACGTGTGGCAGTCGTTGCGGTCCCAGGTCGCCCAGAGGGGGAAGAGCGTGAAGGAGATGCGGTCCCAGTACATCTCGCGGATCGTGCCGTGCAGCGGGAAGAGCGCCGCGTAGGGCTCCCCGCGCTTCGAGGTCCCGGCGAACCAGAGCGGGAACAGCCAGGCGCGGTCCTGCGGGCTGCCCGAGCCCGTCGTGTCCTTGTCCATCCCGAAGAAGCAGAGCAGCCGCCACGACGTCTGGCCCGCGCGGCGTTCCCGCGCATAGACGGGCCAGAGCGCCTCGAGGTGCTCGACGCCCGCCTCCGCCGCGCGGATGTCCGTCCAGAGAAACGGGCGGACGGAGCGCCGGACCGCGCCGTCCTGCGTCTCGACCCGCTCGTAGAACGGGCCGAGCTGGCGGTAGGACGCGACCTCCCGCGCTTCGGGCGGGGGCGACCAGAGCAGGTGCGCGTCGCGCACCCTGCCGGTCGTGGGGCTGGCGCACCCGCTCCCCGCGAGCAGCGCGGGAACCGTCAGCGCCGCGAAGAGGGGGCGGAATGGCGGGAGTCGCATGGCGAAGGGCCTAGTAGGCCGATTCGGGGAAGTAGTTGTCCGCGGCGTTCGAGGCGTCGATCACCTCGGCCGGGACGACGATGCGCGCCTCGGCGGGAGTCTCGCCGGCCACGATCTTCGCGGCCTCCTGCGCCGCTACGTAGATCATCTTCGGCGGGTAGGTGACGGTCTGCGTGACGAGCGGGTCGCCGTCGAGGATCATCTTGACGACGGCCTTGCTGCCGCCGCCGCCGAGCAGGATCCTGAGGTCCTTGCGGCCGGACTCCTCGTAGGCCTTCTTCGCGCCGAGCAGCACGTCGTCGTCGCCGGCCCACACCGCGTCGAGGACCGGGTTCTTCTGGAGGTAGTTCTCCATGAGGCGGAGTCCCTTCTCGGTGGACCAGTCGGAGACGCCCTCCTCCACGAGCTCGATGTCCGGGTATTCGGCGAGGACCTTCTTGAACGCCTCGACGCGGTCGGTGTTCACCTGGCAGAGCACGCCCTGCATGAGCGCGACCTTGCCCTTGCCGCCGATGGCCTTGGCGAGCTGCTCGCCCGAGACGCGGCCGAAGCCGGGGTTGTCGCCCACCACCTCGAGCGTCTGGACGGGCTCGGCGAGGCCGCGGTCGACGACGACGAGCGGGACGCCCTTCGCGGCGGCCTGCTTGCAGACCGGGGTGAGCGGCGCGGGCTCGTTGGGGAGGACGACCAGGGCGTCCACGCCGCGGACGAGCAGCGTCTCGATGCCGCTGGCCTGGTCGGCGGAGTCCTTGGCGGAGGAGACGAGGACGCGGACGCCGGGGTTCGCCGCCTCGATGTCCTTCTTGGCCTGGCTCGCCCAGAAGACGACGCCGCCCGTCCAGCCGTGGTCGGCGGCGGGGATGGAGATGCCGATCGTCTTCGACGCGGGGGCGTCGGAGGATTTGGAGCAGGACGTGGCGAGCACCGCGCAGACGGCGGCGCAGACGAGGGCGGGGAGGGTTTTCATGGGTTGGATTTTCCTTTTCGCTGGACGAGGACGGAGACGACGATGACGAGGCCCTTGACGCATCCCTGGAGCGAGACGGCGACGCCCCAGAGGTCGAGGATGTTGGAGACGATGCCGAGCACGAGCGCGCCGGCGAGCGTCCCGCGCAGCGTGCCGCGGCCGCCGGACATCGACGCGCCGCCGATGATCACGGCCGCGATGGCGTCCAGCTCGTAGAGCATGCCGGCGTTGGAGGAGGAGATGGACTCGAGCCGCCCGGCGAACAGCAGCGCCGAGAGCGCGCAGAGGGCGCCCGCGAGCAGGTAGCCGAGGAAGCGGACGCGCCCGACGCGGATGCCGGAGAAGCGGGCGACGCGCTCGCTCGCGCCCGTCGCGAGGGTGTGGCGCCCGAGCGGCGTCAGCGCCAGCGCGGCGTCGAGCAGCGCCGTCAGGGCCAGGAGCGCCAGCACGGGCGCCGGGACGCCGAGGACCGCGCCGCCGCCGATCCGCCCGAAGAGCGGGTTGCCCGCGGGGATGGTCCCGGAGTCGGCCAGATAGAGCGAGAGCGAGCGGAAGATCGAGTAGGTGCCGAGCGTCGCGATGAACGGCGGGATGCGGCCGAGCGTGACGAGCGCGCCGTTGAGCGCGCCGCCCGCGAGGCCCGCGGCGAGGCCCGCGGCGCAGGCGACGGCGAACGACGCCGCGGACGGCCACGAGGCCGGGAGCGCGGCGTTCGCAAGCAGCGCGCAGACTCCCGAGAAGGCGAAGAGGGAGCCGACGGAGAGGTCGATGCCGCCCGCGACGATGACGAACGTCATCCCCAGCGCGACGATGCCGCTGTAGGAGGACTGCCGGACGATGTTGAGCAGGTTCTGCGGGTTGCGGAAGGGCGCGCTCGTGAGCGCGCACACCGCGAGCAGGATCGCGAGCGCAAGCCACGCCCCGCCGGCGGGGGAGGGGCGGAGGGCGCGCCGCAGCGCGGGGGGGAGGGATCCGGGACGGGGCATGCTGCTGCTTCCAGGCTTCGGCGAAAACGCGTCGGAAAACTTCGCGGAAAGGGTCCTCGGAACGGAATCGCCCGTCGTTCGGGAAGGGGAAATGGCGGAGAGGGAGGGATTCGAACCCCCGGTACCTTGCGGCACACCTGATTTCGAGTCAGGCACCTTCGACCACTCAGACACCTCTCCGTGGGGGATCCCGCCCCTTCGGCGGGGCGGAAAACGGCGCAGAGGTTACCAGAAGGGGCCGCGAAAGGCAAGCGATTTTTTTTGCGGGGGCGGGCGGGGCTAGCGAATCTTGACGAAGAGCAGGAACAGGATCGGCATCAGCCCGAGCTGGAGCAGGAAGAAGCGCATGAGCACCTGGGGGTTGCTCCACCGGAGGTTGCGCTTGCATTCGTCGTGGAGGGGGAACCGGACGGAGCGCAGCTGGCGCGCCGCCCAGCAGGGGTGCGCGCCGGGGCCCGGCGCGGCGCCGGTGTCGAATCCGAGGCGCGCGAGGCCCTGGAGGAAGGCGATCTTGAAGAGCCCGGTGCCGCCGTTCACGAGCGCGACGGGGGCGACGACGAGGACGAAGAGCGGGTTGCCGGATGCGAGCGCCGCGACGCCGACGAGCAGGCCGAGCGCGCGCGAGCCGGCGTCGCCCATCAGGACCTGGCTCGGGTAGGCGTTGTACCAGAGGTAGCCCGCGGTGGCGCCGGCGAAGGTCGCGCAGAGGATCGCCCAGCGCGCGCCCTCCGGATTGTGGGGGACGAGCAGGTAGGCCGCGACGGTGCGGTGGCCGACGACCCCGTACAGGAACCCCGCCATGCCGAGCAGCGAGACGAGCGTCAGCGTCCCGGCGAGGCCGTCCACGCCGTCCGAGCAGTTCGTCGCGTTCATCGTGAACCACAGGATCGGGACGGCGAGCAGCGTGTAGGCGGCCCAGTGCAGCGTGATGGCGTGCTTGGTGAGCGGCACCCAGATCGTGACGTCCTGGAGCCGGCTCAGGAACAGCGCGGTGGCGAGCGCGACGGCGAGGTCGAGCAGCCCCTTCCGCATGCGGCTCCAGGGCTTCGCGGCCTTGTCGTCGAGATAGCCGGTCAGCATCGCCGCGAAGAGGCACCCGACGACGCCCCACTGCGGGTTGACGAAGAGGTACCAGGAGGACGGGTCCCGCGCCGCCCGGCGGATCGAGACGGCCAGGTCGGCGAAGGTCTCCGCCTCGTCGATGCCCGGGAAGGCGAAGGGGAGGACGAGCGCCAGCGCGGGGAGGGTGAGCAGCAGCAGGTAGAACCCGGCGCCGGTGGGCTTGCCCGCGGACGCGTTCCCGTCGGCGACGAGTTCCTTTCCGCGGTCGCGCGGGAGGCGGTGCCACACCTTCGGCAGGAACCGCCACACGCCGAGGGCGGCGAGCATCGCGCCGACGGAGAGCAGGAACAGGTGCGATCCCATCAGGCGGAACGGGCCGAGGGCGTCGTAGCGGGAGAGGAATTTGAGAAGGACGAGCATGGGAAGGGGCAGGGAAAGGGGACGGGAAGGAAAAGGGGGGCGACGCGCGGTTGAGGAGGGGGCATTCTAGCAGAAGGGGCGCGGCCGCGGCAAGCGCGTTTCGCGGGCGCTGTCGTCGCCTATCTCTCTTCTCGTCATCCCCCTCTCTCCCTTCCTTCCGCCTTCGATTCCACCGTGCGTGATTTTACTGCAATTTTCTGCGTTCACGGCTATCTCTGCGGCGATTTTCACGCCCGCCTTCGTCGCGTGTCCGGCGGCCGCCGGATCCAGGGTCGCAGCGCATGGAGCGCGGCGAGGTAGGCCTTGACGGTGGCGGCGTCCGGGCCTTCCAGCGAGGCGCGCACGGTGGCGCGGAGGGCGGGCAGGCGCACCCGTGCGGCGGCGGGCGCCTTCGCCTCCGTCTGAGGCTCCTCGCCGAGCAGCAGCGAGGCGGGCACC
>CAMOEO010000118.1 GCA_946612175.1 uncultured Verrucomicrobiota bacterium | reverse complement strand
CGGTTCGACCGGGGGCGGCGTTTACTCTGTCATGTTACCGGTTTTTTTGCGCGGGCGGAACGGGCGGTTCCGGCCGGCGGCGGCTCAGGCCAGGGCGGCCTCGACCATCGCCTTGAGGGCGGGGCCGGGGGTGACGCCGACGCGGACGTCGGTCTCGACGCCGTCCTTGAGGACGACGAGCGTCGGGATCGACTGCACGCCGAAGCGGCCGGCGATCTCGGGGGCCTCGTCGACGTTCACCTTGAAGAACTTCGCGGGCGTCGCCGAGAGGGCGTCGGCGACCGATTCGAAGATCGGGCCCTGCATGCGGCAGGGGCCGCACCACGGGGCCCAGAAGTCGAGGGCGCAGACGCCGGAGGCGACGGCGGCGTCGAAGGAGGAGGCATCGAGGGACGTGACGGACATGGAAGGTTCCTTTCGGGGAGGGGGTTTCGGAATCGGGGGCGGGGAGGGGGATGGCGCTAGGGGGCGGGCGGGGCGACGTGGGGGCGGAGGACCTTCACCTTGAGCCGGCCCAGCTCGCGCTCGAGGCGGGCGAAGGTCTCGTCGTCGGGGCAGACGCCCACGATGGCGCCGCCGGAGCCGGTGAACTTCGCGCTGGCGCCGCAGGCGCGGGCGGCGCGGACCATGCGCAGGTTCTCCTCGGAGACGTGGGAGACCTCGGCGCGCTTGTCGAAGTTGGCGTCCATGAGCTCGGAGAGGCGCCGATGGTCGCCGCGCTCGAGGCAGCCGCGGGCCTCCTCGGTGATGTCGGCCCAGAACTGCATCGCGTCGACGACGGCCCTGTCGCCCGCGTTGTAGCGCGCCTTGAGGCTGTTGTGGTAGACGCTCGACGCCTCGGAGAGGTCCGTGCGGTAGGCGATGTAGAGCGGCGGCAGGAGCGCCGGATCGAGCGGGACGTAGTCTCCCCAGCCGCGGCCCTCGAGGAGCTTGCGGTCGAAGTCCATGTAGACGAGGCCGCCGTAGATCTGGATGACGCGGTCCTGGAGGCCGGCGGCGATGCCGAGCTCCTTCTCCTCGGTGGCGCGGACGATGTTTGCGAGCTCGGGCTTGGGGATCGAGACGCCGTAGAACGTCATCAGCGCGCGGTAGGCGGCGGTGACGATGGCGGAAGAGCCCGCCATGCCGACGAGGCCCGGGATCGTGGACTCGGAGCGGATGGTGAAGTTGCGGCGGTCGAGGCGGATGCCGTTGCGCTGCGCGTAGGCGTGGAAGGTCTTGATCGCGGCCTTGAGCAGGCGGACGCCGCCGTAGTAGCCGAAGAGGCTCACGTCCTCGGCGAGCGCGTCGATGGACTCGTAGCGCAGGCCGTCGCGGCGGGTAGGGAGGATCGTGAGGTCGGGCGACTCCCAGAGCGTCACCTCCGCCTGGAAGTCGGAGAAGGCGAACGAGATGGTCTTGCCGAAGTAGCCGTCGGAGGGGTTTCCGATCAGCGCGGCGCGCGCGGGCGCGGAGGTCTTGATGATCATGTCGGGACTGCGGGCGTTCGTTGGGGTGGTACGGGGACAATCCTACCACAGCCGCCCGTCCGTCCGCAAGGAGGGGGCGCCCGCCGCGGCTTCGCCGCCCGGTCCGAAGCAGGGCCCGGGGCGGCGTCGGCCCATTCGCCGACCGTGTTGAAAACGTGCGCGATTCTCCGCATCCAGGGGAGGGCGCCGGTCGATTCGCCGACCATGTTTGAAACATGCGCGATCTTCCGCTTCCGAAGCGAAGAATATCATGCTTGAAACGGAGTGCTTTGCAGCCGTGAGAATTCGGTGGGACGGGCCGGAGCGCGGGCGCCGTGGAGTCCCGCGCGAGAGCGCCCCCTTCCGCGGTGGCGCGGCGGGGTGCGCGTCAGGGCGCGCGGAGGAGGGCGAGGAGGGCGGCGGCGGCGGCGGTCTGCGCGGCCTGCTTGGTGCGGCCCGCCCCGGTGGCGGCGCGTCCGGCGACGGAGGCCTCCGCGACGAAGGACGGCGCGTCCGGCGGGCCGTCCTGCGAGAGGATGCGGTAGGCGGGCTGCTCGCGGAAGGCGCGGGCGGCGAGAACCTGCAGCGCCGACTTCGGGCTCTCGCCGCCGGCGGGCACCTCGGAGAGCGCGGCGACGTCGGCGGCGAAGAGCCGCTCGAAGACGGCCTCCGCGGCGGGGAATCCGCCGTCGAGCAGCACCGCGCCGAGGACGGCCTCCATCGCGTCGGCGAGGTTGTGGGCGTTGCGCTCGCCGTGCTCGAGGGTCTGTCCCCGGTTGAGGCGGAGGGCGGCTCCGAGCCCGAGCGAGGCGGCCTTGCGCGCGAGCGCCTCGCCGCTGGCGAGGGAGGCCCGCAGGCGCGTGAGGGCGCCTTCGTCGGCCTTCGGGAAGCGCGCGTAGAGGGCGCGGGCGAGCAGGAGCCCCACGACGGCGTCGCCGAGGAACTCCAGGCGCTGGTTGCTCTCCGCGCCGGGGTGCTCGAACGCCCAGGCCGGGTGCGTCAGGGCCGTTTCGAGCAGCGCCGGGTCGGCGAAGCGGTGCCCGAGGGCGGCCTCAATGTCCGCCGAGCTCACGGTCGAAGATCTCGTCGATGTGGGCGAAGGAGTTCTCGGGGCGGCAGATCGCGTCGAGGTCCGCCGCCGAGAGCCGCGCGGAGACCTCCGGGTCGGCTGCGAGGAGCGCCTTGTAGTCGCACTCCTTCGCCCACGACTCCATCGCGAGGCGCTGCACCAGGTCGTAGGCCTCCTCGCGCAGCATCCCCTTCTCCACGAGCGCGAGCATGACGCGCTGGGCGTGCACGAGGTTGTGGCTCATCGCCATCGAGCGGAGCATGTTCTCCGGGTGGACGAGCAGCCCCGAGAGAATGAAGTCCACGCGCTCGAACATGTAGTCCAGCAGCGTCGTGCCGTCCGGGATGATCACGCGCTCGGCCGAGGAGTGCGAGATGTCGCGCTCGTGCCAGAGCGCCACGTTCTCCATCGCCGTCACGGCGTAGCCGCGCAGCACGCGCGCGAGGCCGCAGACGTTCTCGCTCTTCACCGGGTTGCGCTTGTGCGGCATCGTGGACGACCCCTTCTGCCCCTTCCCGAACGGCTCCTCCGCCTCGCGCAGCTCCGTGCGCTGGCAGTGCCGCACCTCCAGCGCCATCTTCTCCAGGCACGCGCCGACGATCGCGATCGTGCACATCAGCTCCGCGTGGCGGTCGCGCTGCAGGACCTGCGTGGAGACGCTCGCCGGGACGAGCCCGAGCTTCTCGCAGACGTACTTCTCGACGAACGGGTCGATGTTGCCGTAGTTGCCGACGGCGCCGCTGAGCTTGCCCACGCGCATCGTCTCGGCCGCCTGCTCGAGGCGGCGCAGGCAGCGGCGCATGTCGCTGTGCCACAGGAGGAACTTCATCCCGAACGTCGTCGGCTCGGCGTGGACGCCGTGCGTGCGGCCCATGACGGGCGTGCGCTGGTACTTGCGCGCCTGCGTTTCGAGCGTGCCGAGGAGCTTCTTGCAGTCCGCGATCAGGATCTCCATCGCGTGGCGGATGTTGATCGCGTAGGCGGTGTCGACGACGTCGGTCGAGGTGAGCCCGTAGTGCAGCCACTTGGAGTCGTCGCCGAGCGACTTGGCGACCGTGCGCGTGAACGCCACGACGTCGTGGTGTGTGCTCTTCTCCAGCTCCTCGATCTCCTCCACCGTGAAGCGGGCGTTCCTCCGCATGCGCTCCGCCGTGCCGGCGGGCACCTTGCCGAGCTTCTCCCACGCCTCGGTGGCGGCGAGCTCGACGTCGAGCCAGACGTGGAACTTGTGGTCGAGCGTCCAGATGGACGCCATTTCGGGGCGGGAGTAGCGGGCGATCATGGGAGAAAGGGGTTGAAAGGTTGAAGGGTTGAAAGGTTGAAGGGGTTGAAAAGGTTGAAGGGGTTGAAGGGGTTGAAAGGGTTGAAGGGGGCGAAGGAAGGGGGAGGGGTGGAAAAAAGGAGAAGGAGAAGGAGAAGGAGAAGGAGAAGGAGAAGGAGAAGGGAGGGCGCTAGAGGCGGGAGAGGTGGGTGTCGACGTAGTCCTTCACCGCGTCCTCGAGGGGGCGGAAGGGGACGTCGCACCCCGCCGCGCGGAGCTTGCCCATCTCCGCCTCGGTGTGGTACTGGTACCTGCCCCGGAGCTTCTCGGGCATGTCGACGAAATCCACGCGGGGCTCGCGGCCGACCGCGGCGAAGAGGGCGCGGGCGAGGTCGAGCCACGTGCGGGCATGGCCGGTGCCGCAGTTGAAGATGCCGTTCGCCCCGGGGTGGTCGGCGAGCCAGACCGTGACCGCGGCGGCGTCCTTCACGTAGACGAAGTCGCGGTCCTGGCAGCCGTCCGCGTAGTCGGGCCGGTCGCTCCGGAAGAGGGAGATGCGCCCGGTGTCGCGGACGACGGCGTAGGACTTGTTCACGACCGAGCGCATGTCGCCCTTGTGGTCCTCGCCGGGGCCGAAGACGTTGAAGTACTTGAGCCCGGCGATGCGGTCGACGGCGCCGGTCGAGAGCGCCCAGAGGTCGAACTTCTGCTTGCTCCAGCCGTAGAGGTTGAGGGGCCGGAGCGCGGGGATGCCGGCATGGTCGTCGGAGTAGCCGAGCGAGCCGTCGCCGTAGGTCGCGGCGGAGGAGGCGTAGACGAAGCGCGTCCCGTGCGCGAGGCACCACTCGCACATCTCGCGGGTGTACCCGGTGTTGTTGTCGTCGAGGAACGCCTCGTCCGTCTCCGTCGTCGAGGAGCACGCGCCGAGGTGGAAGAACGCCTTCGCGGGCTCGATCCCGCCCGCGCGGACGGCCGCGCGGAAGGCGTCGCGCTCCATGTAGCGCGCGTAGCGTAGCGCGTCGAGGTTGCGCCGCTTGAGCGGGTCGCCGCGGAGGTGGTCGACGACGAGGATGTCGTCCTCCCCGCGCGCGTTGAGGAGGCGGACGATGTTCGAGCCGATCAGGCCGGCCCCACCGGTGACAATGGTTTGCATGGGCGCAGAGTATAGCGGTTCGGCCCCGATTTTGGAACCGAATTCTGCAGGGGGGGAAGGTCGGAAAAGTAGTTGTTGACAGGGGGGGGGGAGGTATGCTACTTTCTTTTCCATCGGAAGACCGAAAACTCCTTTCCCAACAAGAGCCTTCCGGAAAATCCCGACCATGACACGCAAAACCTCCCCCGTTCGGTGGGTGCGTGCCGTCCTTGCGGCGGCGTGCGCCCTTGCTTCGCTCATCCTGCCGGCCTCGGCCGCGCTCGTGCCCGCGAGCGTGTCGACGACGGGCGCGTCCGTCTCGACGGTCGTCCTCGACGACCAGTCCACGGTCGTGAAGTTCCTCGCCGACGGCACGCTGACCGTTCCCGACGGCGGCCTGGCCCGGCTGCTCCTCGTGGGCGGCGGCGGCGCGGGCGGCCAGGACTGCTCCGGCGGCGGCGGCGGCGGCGGCTTCGTCGAGCGGCGCGACATCGCGCTCCCGGCCGGCACCTACGCGGTCACGGTCGGCGCGGGCGGCCAGCCGGACTCCAA
This sequence comes from uncultured Verrucomicrobiota bacterium, assembly GCA_946612175.1. Taxonomy (GTDB): domain Bacteria; phylum Verrucomicrobiota; class Kiritimatiellia; order RFP12; family UBA3636; genus UBA3636. The sequence continues at coordinate 3,124 of CAMOEO010000118.1, read as the reverse complement.
TTCCAAGGTGCCGGGCGGCAACGGCGGCGACACGGTTCTTGTCGGTCCCGACAGCACGGAGTTCTACCGCGCCATCGGCGGCGGCGGCGGCGGTTCGTGGGAAGCAAAGAACGGCATGGCCGGCGGCAGCGGCGGCGGCGTGGCCGGCAACGGCGGCGGCACGGGCGGCGCCGGAACGGAAGGCCAGGGCTACGCCGCCGGCAACACCACCGGCTACGGTCGGACCGGCGGCGGCGGCGCGGGCGGCCCCTCGCCCGATTCGAGCGCGAGCGACAAGTCCGTTCCCGGCGGCGCGGGCGGTCCCGGCAAGGCGAGCGACATCACCGGCGTGGAGGTCTACTATGCCGGCGGCGGCGGCGGCGGCGGCTACAACTGCTCCGACACGGCCAAGCAGGTCAACGGCGGCATCGGCGGCGGCGGCAACGGCGCGCGCTGCGTGTCCCGGGCGACGCGCCAGGCGACGACGCTCCCCGACGGCCGCAACGAATACGATGCCGAAGCCGGCGTGGACGGTCTCGGCGGCGGCGGCGGCGGCGCCTGCAACACCGACGGCAACGGCGGCCGCCCCGGCGGCAGCGGCGTGCTGATCGTCCGGCTCCTTCCGGCCGCGTCGGGCGCCGAGCCCGATCTCCTGATCACCGCCACGGAGGACGGCGACCGGTCTGCCGTCGTCCATGCGTATTTGGCCTCCGTCGGCGACGGCGCCGCGACGGCGACGGTTTCCTACAAGTACGCGACGAGTCTCTCGGGGCTCGAAACGGCGGAGGCGGTCGTCGCGGCGGCGGACGCCGCGACGGGCACGCTGGTTCCGATTTCGCTCACGGGCCTTCCGGGCGGCAAGCCGGTCTACGTCCGCCTCTTCGCGGAGAACGACCTCGGCGTCGCCGCGACGCCGGTCGACGCGACCGTGCATCCGCTCCTCGCGTTCTCCCCGGCGCTCTTCGAGCTCTTCGCCGAGTTCACCGTCGAGGGCTACCAGGGCTCGGAGACGCTGGCGGACTTCCCCGTCCTCGTGCGCCTCTCCGAGGGGTCGCCGGTCGGGTTCACCTACGCCGACTGCGCGACGGACGGCTCGGACATCCGCTTCGCGGACGCGGGCGGGAACCTGATTCCGCACGAGTTCGAGACGTGGAACCCGGCGGGCGAGTCGCTCGCCTGGGTCCGGCTGCCGGCCGTGACGGACGGCACGACGTTCAGGATGTACTATTGCACGGAAACGCCCGGCGTTCCCTCTTCGGAGGATGTCTGGTCGCGCTACGTCGCCGTCATCCACGGCGGCGACGCGATCGCGAACGCGGTCGCGGGCGGCGTCGCGGCCACGGCCGGCTCGGGCTCCGTCGCCGCCAGCGCCGAGGCCGGCATCGTCGGCGGCGGCATCCGCAAGTCCGACTACAAGGCGATCGGCGTGAACGTCGCCGCCCCCGCGGCCAAGCTCACGGACAACGGCAAGTTCTCCGTCTCCGGCTGGTTCAAGCGCAACGGCAACGGCGGCTCCAAAGGCAACGGCACGCACGTCCTCGGCGCGAGTCGCGCGGGATGGGATAACGGCAACGGCTACCTGTGGTTGCAGGAGCAGGGCAAATACATCTCCGTGGCCGCTTTCAAAAGCCACCAGTTCTCGGACTCCCCCAACGGCTACAAGCTCGCGGACCTGACGTGGGCGCACGTCGCGTTCGCCTACGACTACGGCGCGTCGCTCACGACCTGGTTCGACGGCGCGCAGGACAACCGCAAGACGTCGGGCGTCGGCGAACTCCGCAGTTCGGGCGTCTGGACGTTCGGCTCTTACGCGAACGTGGCGAGCGACGACTCGTTCCGCGGCGACATGGACGAGCTGCGCATCCTCGACGGCGTGGCGACGGGCGACTGGATCCAGGCCGAGCACGACACCGTGGCGGACGCGGACTTCCTCGCGAAGGGCGCGGTGCAGGTGCTCAACCCCGACGCGCCGCGCATCGCCGCCCCGACGATTGTCGAGGGCGTCCGCCGGCTCGACGTGTCGCTCGCCTGCTCGGTCGACGGCGCCACGGTGCGCTACCGCGTCGCGGCGTCTGGCGAGGACATCGACGCCGCCGCGCCGGTCGTCCTGACCACCTCGTCCACGGCGGACGCGGTTCTCTCCTTCTCCCTCACGGACCTCGTCGGCGACGAGACCTACACGATCGTCTTCGAGGCGGAAAAGGACGGCGCCGCGGCGCGCCCGATCACGCGCACGGCCTCGCCCTTCGCGGCGACGGCGGCCTTCACGCCCTCCGTCGCGGGCAATGACGCGCTCTCGCGCACGGGCGGCGACGAAGTCCACGTCCTTTCGGCGAGCGGCACCTTCACGATCGCCACGCGGCGCCGTGCGCGCCTCCTCGCGGTCGGCGGCGGCGGCGGCGGCGGCTGGGCCGGCGGAGCCGCCGGTTCGGGCGGCGGCGCGGGCGGCATGCTGGAGATCTCCGATGTCCTCCTCCAGCCCGGCACCTATCGCTACGAGGTCGGCGCCGGCGGCGCGGCGAGCCGCGCCAACGGCAGCAAGGGCGCAAACGGCGGCGACACGGTCCTCTACTTCGTCGACCCCGCCACGGGCGCCGAGACCGAGATCGCCCGCGCCTACGGCGGCGGCGGCGGCGGCAGTTTCGAAACGCGCGACGGCGCCTCCGGCGGCTCCGGCGGCGGCGGCATGTTCCGCGAGACGCGCTATGTCGGCGCGCCCGGCGCCGGCGTCTCCGGCCAGGGCAACGCCGGCGGCGGCTGGACGAGCCAGCCCGCCGAGAACCGCGGCGGCTCCGGCGGCGGCGGCGCGGGCGCGCCCGGCGAGACGGGCACCGCCACGGCCGGCGGCAACGGAGGCGACGGCCGCGCGAGCGACATCACCGGCGCGTCCGTCTGGTATGCCGGCGGCGGCGCGGGCACGCGCCTGCGCAACAACGGCACCGTGACGGTTTCCGGCACGGGCGGCAAGGGCGGCGGCGGCGCCGGCGCCGACTACGGCTGGTATACGGGCGATTCGCGCCTCGACGGCGCCGACGGCCTCGGCGGCGGCGGCGGCGGCGGCCTCGCGTGGTATCACAACAGTAGCGGCAACCAGTGGTACAACTGCTACGGCGGCCGCGGCGGCGCCGGCACGCTCGTCGTGCGC
>CAMOEO010000117.1 GCA_946612175.1 uncultured Verrucomicrobiota bacterium | reverse complement strand
TCCTTGTCGCCGCGGACGACGAGGGAGAGCTTCGGGTTCTCGGCGAGGCGCGCGGAGAGGGCCTGCGCGAGGGCGTCGAGCGTGAGCGAATCCTCGCCGAGCGAGATGCGGCCCTCCTTGTCGATCGTGACGACGCTCGTCTTCTCGTGGGCGTCGATCTCCTGCGTCTTGCCGTCCGGCAGCTTGACGGGGAGGCCCTGCTCGATCATCGGGAACGTGATGATGAACGTGATGAGCAGCAGGAAGGTGAGGTCCGAGATCGCCGTCAGGTTCATGTCGAACAGCGGCTTCGAGGGGCTGGGGTGTCGGCGCGACATCGGAAGGGGGAGGCTGGGGACGGAACGGGGCTAGAGGCGGGACTCGGGCGCGGGCGGCACGGACGGCGCCGGAACGTACGCAGGCGCGTAGGGCGCCGCGGCCGGCGGGGGCGGCGGCGGGGCGGCGGGGACGGCCGGCGGCGGGGCGTAGGCCGCCGCGGGCGCCGGGGCCGGCGCGGGGGCGGGGACGTAGGCCGGCGCGTACGCGACGGGCGCCGGAGCGGACTGGATCACCACCTGCGGCGCGGCCGGCGCGCCGCCCGAGGGGGCGCTCGACGAGCCGTGGATGCGGACGATGTTCGCGAGCAGCTCGTCCGTGAAGTTCTCCAGGTCCACCTTCTGGGCGTTGAGGCGGTCGTTCAGGAAGTTGTAGCCCACCGCGGAGGGGATCGAGACCAGAAGGCCCGCGACCGTCGTGAGCAGCGCGCTCGCGATGCCGGGCGCGACGGCCGTGATCACGATCGCCGAGCCGCCGCCAACCATGTCCATGAACGCGCGCATGATGCCCCACACCGTGCCGAGCAGGCCGAGCGACGGGGCCGCGTTCGTGCAGGTGGCGAGGAAGGTCATGTGGGACTCGACCGCGAGCAGCTCGCGGTTGAGCGCGCCCTCGGCCGCCGCGCGGACGGACGCAAGCTCCGACTCCGGCAGCGCCGGGCCCGTGACGCCCGCCTGCCATTCGGCGACGGCCTGGTCGGACACGCCGTGGCGGTGCAGGTAGTTGAGCAGCTCCGTCATCGTCGTCACGTAGATGTCCGCGAACGGCACGTTGCTCACGAACCCGTTGGTCGCCTTCACCTTGAGCTGGGCGGGATGGACCGACGTCCGGAAGCGGGTGAGGAAGGCGCGGTTGCGCCGCTTCGCGACGGAGAGGAACGCGCGCTTGGAGGACATGAGCGTCCACGCGTAGACCGAGAGAAGGATCAGGATCGCGACGATCAGCTTGCCGAAGAGGTCGCTGGTCCGGAAGGCGAAGAGGATGGTGTGCATGGCGGGGAAGGGGCTAGAGGTTGTCGCGGAAGTAGTGGTCGATGCGGGAGCCGCAGTCGAAGGTGGCGGCGATGAGCGCGCAGCGGATCCACATGCCGTTGCGGACCTGCCGCCAGTACATGGCGCGCGGATCGGCGTCGACCTCGGGAGCGATCTCGTCGCGGCGCGGCAGCGGGTGCATCAGGATGGCGCCGGGCTTCATGAGGGCCATTTCGCGGAGCCCGATCTTGAAGCGCGACGTGTCGATGCGGGCGCTCTCGCCGCGGCTCTCGTCCCATTCGTCCTGGATGCGCGTCATGTAGACGGCGTCCGCCTCGGGGAGCCACGCGGCCATGTCCGACGAGACCTCGAAGGCCTGCCCGCGCGAGCGCAGCATCTCCAGGATGTCGTCGCCGATCCGCAGCTGCGGCGGCGCGACGAAGACGTGGCGCACGCCCTCCCAGTTCGTGAGGAGGTTGGAGAGGGAGCGGACGGTGCGCCCGCGCGCGAGGTCGCCGACGTAGACGATCGTGCGCCCGCGCAGCCCGCCGCGCCGCTCGAACGAGCGCTGGAGCGTGTAGACGTCGAGCAGCGCCTGGGTCGGGTGCTGGTCCTTGCCCGAGCCGGCGTTGAGGATCGGGACGGGGCGGCGGCTCTGGGAGAGCGCCCACGCCATGCGCTCGGCGAGGCCCTTCTCCTGCGTCCGCATCACGATCAGGTCGAAGTAGGAGCTGAACGTCCGGATCGAGTCCTCGCGGCTCTCGCCCTTGAACTCGGAGGAGACCGAGGCGTCGCGCACCTCGCCGGTGCGGAGGCCGAGGATCTGGCAGGCGGAGAGGAAGGAGAGGAAGGTGCGGCTCGACGGCTGCGTGAAGTAGATCATCGCCCGCTTGTGGAAGAGGAGCCCCTGGAGGAACTCCATGCCGGCACGGCTCTTGGCGATCGAGCGGATCTCGGTGGCAAGGCCGCAGAGGCGGTCCAGCCGCGCGCGGTCGAACTGCTGGGCGAAGAGGGTGTGGAACGGCATGCCGTCGGGGCGGGCGAGGCACTCGACCTTGTCGGCCATCGGCAGCGCCTCGTATTCGGGCCAGGTGTAGTCGGTCAGTCGTTTCATGGGGGGAAGGAAAGGGGGTGGGCGGCGGGGGGGCGACGCGGGCAAGGGCGGTCGGGAAGGGAACCCGGCCCCCGCAGGGAAACGCCGCCATTCTACCAGACCGCCTCTCGAAAACGCAAGGGCGATCTTCGCCAGAGGGGGCCGTCCGTCGCCGCGCCGTTGCGCCCGGGCGGACGCTGTGCTAGACTTCGCCGCATGACCTTCGAATTCGCCAAGATGCACGGGGCGGGCAACGACTTCGTCGCCGTGCTCGATCCCGACGCCGCGTTCCCGCTCGACGACCCCGCGCTCGTCCGCCGCATGAACGCCCCCCACGTCGGCCTCGTCTCCGAGGGCATGCTCGTCCTCCGCCGCCCCGCCCCCGGCGAGGGGGCCGACGTCCGCATGGTCTTCTTCAACCCCGACGGCTCCCGCGCCTCCATGTGCGGAAACGGCGCCCGCTGCGCCGCCTTCCTCGCCCGCCGCGCCGGCTGGGCCCCCGCCCGCCTCCGCCTCGCCACCGACGCCGGCACGATGGACGCCGAGGTGCTCGACGACGACGGCTCCGGCCCCGCCGCCCGCGTCCGCATCGCCCTCTCCCCGCCGTCCGGGCGCCGCCCCCGCGTCCGCCCCGACGGCGCCGCGTTCGACTACTTCGCCGTCGACACCGGCGTCCCACACGCCGTCGCGTTCGTCGACGGCCTCGACGCCGTCGACGTCCGCCGCGAGGGCGCCCTCGTGCGCCATTCCGCCGCGTTCGCCCCCGCCGGGACCAACGTCGACTTCGTCCGCGTCGACGGCCCCCGCGCCCTTTCCGTCCGCACCTACGAGCGCGGCGTCGAGGACGAGACCGCCGCCTGCGGCACGGGCTCCGTCGCCGCCGCCGTCGCCGCCGTCGAGACCGGCCGCTGCGCCCCGCCCGTCGACGTCCGCGTCGCGTTCGGCGACGTCCTTCGCGTCGAGGGCCGCGTCGACGCCGACGGCCGCTTCGGGGATCTGCTGCTCGTCGGTCCCGCGCGCTTCGTCTGCCGCGGCGTCCTCGACCTCGCCGCCTTCGCATGAACCGGATCCTCTTCGAGCCCGGGGAGGAGGAGGACGGCGCCGTCGCCCTCTCCGGAGACCGCGCGCGCCACGTCTCCGCCGTCCTCCGCGCCCGCGAGGGCGACCGCCTCCGCCTCGGCCGCGTCGGCGGCCCGCGCTACGACGAGGCCCGCGTCCTCTCCGTCGCGCCCGACGCCTGCCGCGTCGCGCTCGGCCCTCCCTCCCCGCCCCCGCCCCGCGCCCCCGTCGACCTGCTCCTCGCCGTTCCGCGCCCCAAGTGCCTCCGCCGCCTCTGGCCGCAGATCGCCGCCCTCGGCCCCCGCCGCGTCCTGCTCACCCCCGCCGAGAAGGTCGAGCGCGACTACTGGGGCAGCACCTTCCTCCGCCCCGAGGTCTACCGCCCCCTCCTCCTCGAGGGCCTCGCCCAGGCCGGCGACACGATTCTCCCCGAGGTCCGCGTCCTCCGCCGCCTCCGCCCCCTCGTCGAGGACGAGCTCCCCCTCCTCTACCCCGAGGGCGCCCGCCTCCTCGCCCACCCCGCCCCCGGCGCGCCGGACGCCGCCGCGGCCTTCGCCGCCGCGCCCGCGCCCGCCCTCGTCGCCGTCGGCCCCGAGGGCGGCTGGTCGGAATTCGAGCTCGGCCTCTTCGCCTCCCGCGGCTTCCGCCCGATCTCCCTCGGCCCCCGCGTTCTCCGCACCGACACTGCCGTCGTCGCCCTCCTCGCCCTCGCCTCCGCGACGCGCCCTCCCGGGCCCGCAGAATCCCGTTGACTTTCCCTCCCGTTTCGGACATACTTCCCCCTATGCCGTGCGAAGGCCCCGCGGCATCCCCGACACCCCCTCGCCTCCGTTCCATGCGCAGCACCATCAACCACCTCATCCAGCTTCAGGAGCTCACCCTCATCCGCGACGAACAGCGTTCCATCCGCGGCCCCTCCGCCGACCTCGGCGCCCTCAACCGCGCCATCGAGGAGATGACCGAGTCCCTCGACCCCGCCACCAAGGCCATCTTCACCCGCCTCAACAAGAAGGACCATGTCGTCATGGCCCCGATGAACGACGGCAAGTGCGCCGTCTGCGGCATGCGCCTGGCCATCTCCCAGGTCCAGGCCGTCAAGCAGTGCCGTACCCTCGTCGCCTGCCCCAGCTGCGCCCGCATCCTCCACGACACCGAGGGCGCCCGCTGGGTCGCCGCCCGCCCGAAGCACTCCGCCGGCGAGCCCAAGTCCGGCATCGCGCGCTTCTCCGCCCCCGTCCTCATGGTCCCCTCCCTCCGCGCCAAGACCGCCGAGGAGGCCATCAAGGAACTCGCCGGCGCCCTCCAGAAGAACGGCTTCGTCGACGACGCCAAGAAGCTCGTCGCCTCCGCCATGGAGCGCGAGGCCACGCTCGGCACCGGCGTCGGCCACGCGCTCGCCTTCCCGCACGTCCGCGGCATCGAGGGCGGCGGCCTCGCCCTCGCCTTCGGCGTCAGCCGCGCCGGCATCCCCTGGGGCGGCTCCGACTCCGGCGTCGCCAAGTTCGTCTTCTTCTCCACGATCCCGACGGCCGTCAGCATGTTCTACCTCAAGCTCCTCGCCGGCCTCGCCGAGTCCTACACCAAGGAGGCCAACCGCAAGGCCGCCCTCGAGGCCTCCACCCCCGAGGAGCTCTGGAAGGCGCTCGTCAAGGCGACGCGCCACACGGTCAAGTAGAGGCCGCCGCGCCCCCTCCATGCGCCCCGCCGCCGCCCTCGCCCTCCTCGCCGCCCTCGCCGCCACGGCCCGCGGGGAGGGCGCCGCCGCGCACGGCCTGCCCGCCATCGACCGCTACGACGTCATCCTCTCCCGCACCCCCTTCGGCGCCCCGCCCCCCACCGCCGGCGACGCCGCGGGCGCCGCCGGCGGCGCCGGCGCCGGCGCGGACGCCCCCGCCCCCGAACCCCCGCCCCCCTGCCCCGTCGTCCTGCGCTCCGTCTCCTCCTTCGGCGGAACCCCCGCCGCCGGCCTCGTCGACACCGCCTCTGGCCGCTCCTTCCTCCTCCGCCGCGGCGAGTCCGTCGGCGGCTACCGCCTCCTCGACATCGACGCCGCCCTCGGCGCCGTCGTCCTCGCCCAGGGCACCAACGAGTTCTTCGTCCCCCTCTCCTACGCCTCCGGCCAGCCCACCAACCTCGTCCCCGCCGCCCGCGCCCCCTACCTCACCGTCTTCCGCCCCGCCGCGCCCGCCGCCCCCGTCCCCGTCGCCGAGCCCGTCGCCGCCGCCCCCGCGACCGGAGGCGCGACCGCCCCCGCGGCCGATTCCGCGCCCGCCCGCCGCTCCCGCCGCGCCGCCGCCCGCGTCACCGACGAGGAGGAGGCCGAGCTCGTCCGCCGCGCCACCGTGACCGACCCCGACGGCTCCACCCACGTCTCCTTCCGCGAGCTCAACCGCCTCCGCATCGAGCTGCGCGAGCGCAAGGCCGCCGCCGCCCGCGAGGCCGCCCTCGCCGAGGAGAACGAGCGCCTCGCCGCCGCCCGCGCCGAGGCCGACCGCCGCCGCGCCGCCGAAGAGGCCGAGCGGAAGGCCTCCGAGGAGGCCGAGAAGCGCCGCCGCGCCGCCGTCGTCGAGGCGCTCGCCCGCGGCTACGACGTGGAGGTGGACTTCGAGCTCACCGCCGACGAGGCCGCCACCCTCCGCGAGGCCGGCTTCGCCGTCCCCGACGCCGCCCTCGACGACGACGCCTCCGCCCCCGAGGACTCCGAATGATCGACTACCGCGATTTCGCCCGCGAGGCCGCCGCCTCGCCCCTCCGCTGCATCGTCCTGGCCCGCCACGGCGAGCGCCCCCGCATCGCGGAGGAGGACCCCACCTACGGCGAGAACCTCGGCCTCACCGACGCCGGCCGCGCGATGGCCCTCGCCGTCGGCCGCGACCTCCGCGGCGGCCCGCCTCCCTCCGAGTGGGCCTTCTGGGCCTCCCGCCTCCTTCGGACCCGCCTCACCGCCGCCGCCGTCGCCGAGGGCCTCGGCGCCGCCGGCGCGCCCGTCTCCGTCTCGACCGAGGCCAGCATCCCCGGCCTCTGGATCGAGGACCAGCCCCTCACCCACCGGCACTACTTCTCCGAGGGATCCGTCCCCTTCACCGACCGGCTCATGTCCACCGGCCGCGCCGAAGGCTACCGCCCCATCGAGGAGAGCACCCGCCTCGCGATGGACTGGATCCGGACCTTCGACTTCGGCGCCCGCTGCGCCTTCGTCGCCACCCACGACGTCTTCCTCGCCTGCCTCCTCCAGGGCCTCGGCCTCGGACGCTTCTCCTGCGCGAACTGGGTCGGCTTCCTCCAGGGCTGCGCCCTCCTCGAACGCCCCGACGGCACCTGGCGCGCCGACTACATCGTCCCCGACAAGTCCGCCTGGCGCAACGCCTTCGTCCAGTAGCCGCGCCTCGCCCATTCGGTGGAACGGGGGGAAGTTCAGCGTGAAAAATCCGGGTTGCGACGACGGGGAGGGTTCGGGTATACTTCCTAGCGAAGCCCCGCACGGGGCTCGGCCCCGCCCAATCCATCCGGTTCCGCCTCCTTCCCCACCGCCCCGCCCCTCCATGAACGACATCGCCTCCTTCATCGCCTCCGGCCGCGCCTCGCTCGGCATCGAATTCGGCTCCACCCGCATCAAGGCGGTCCTGATCGGACCGGACTGCGCGCCGATCGCGCAGGGCGCGTTCGACTGGGAGAACCGCCTCGAGAACGGCGTCTGGACCTACCACGACGACGAGATCTGGGCCGGCCTCCGCGCCGCCTACGCCGCGCTCGCCGCCGACGTGCGGGCGAAATTCGGCGTCCGCCTCGAGCGCCTCGCCGCGCTCGGCTTCTCCGCGATGATGCACGGCTACCTCGCCTTCGGCGCGGACGGGAGCCTGCTCGTCCCGTTCCGCACGTGGCGCAACACGATCACCGGCGCGGCGGCGGACGAGCTTTCGAAGCTCCTCTCGTTCAACATCCCCCAGCGCTGGACGATCGCCCACCTCCACCAGGCGGTCCTGAACGGCGAGCCCCACGTCCCGGACATCCGCTTCGTCACCACGCTCGCGGGCTACGTCCACTGGAGGCTCACCGGCCGCAAGGTCCTCGGCGTCGGCGACGCCTCGGGCGTCTTCCCGGTCGACAGCGCCGCGCTCGACTACGACGCGCGCATGGTCGCGGCCTACGACGCGCTCCTCGCGCCGCGCGGCCTGCCGTGGAAGCTGCGCGACCTCCTGCCCGAGGTCCTCCCCGCCGGCGCCGACGCCGGCGCGCTCACCGAGGAGGGGGCGCGCCTGCTCGACCCGACCGGCGCGCTGCAGGCCGGCGTCCCGCTCGCGCCGCCGGAGGGCGACGCCGGCACCGGCATGGTCGCCACGAACAGCGTCGCCGCCCGCACGGGCAACGTCTCGGCCGGCACGTCCGTCTTCGCGATGGCCGTCCTCGAGCACCCGCTCAAGGGCTGGTACCCCGAGGTCGACATGGTGACGACGCCGACCGGCAAGGCCGTCGCGATGGTCCACTGCAACACCTGCACCTCCGACCTCAACGCGTGGATCGAGCTGCTGGGCGAGGCCGCCGCCGCGCTCGGCGCCGACGCCGGGCGCGACCGCCTCTTCTCCACGCTCTTCTCCAAGGCCCTCGACGGCGAGCCCGACGCCGCCGGCATCGTCGCGTGCAACTACCTCGCGGGCGAGCCCGTCACCGGCTTCTCCGAGGGCCGTCCGCTCGTCGCGCGCCTGCCGGACGCGAAGCTCCGGCTCGGCGACTTCATGCGCGCCCAGCTCTACTCCGCGGTCGCCACGCTGCGCCTCGGCATGGACATCCTGTTCGAGCGGGAGAGCGTCGCGCTCGACTCCCTGCTCGGCCACGGCGGGCTCTTCAAGACGCCCGTCGCCGGGCAGCAGATCCTCGCCGACGCGCTCGGCGTCCCGATCACCTGCCTCTCCACCGCCGGCGAAGGCGGCCCGTGGGGCATGGCGCTGCTGGCGGCCTACCGCGCGGAGAAGGCGGACGGCGAGTCGCTCGAGGACTTCCTCGCGCGCCGCGTCTTCGCCTCCGCCGAGCGCTCGACGCTCGCCCCGACCGAGGCCGGCCGCGCCGGCTTCGACGCCTGGCTCGCGCGCTACCGCGGCCTGCTGGAGGCCGAGCGCGCCGCCGTCGCCTCCCTCCCCCCCCAGCCCCCCCCTCCCCCCCCCCCCCCGCCCCCCCCCCCC
>CAMOEO010000116.1 GCA_946612175.1 uncultured Verrucomicrobiota bacterium | reverse complement strand
GGTGCGGGAAGTTCCACTCCACGCCGCCGGAGATCCACGCGCCGAGCATGCCGATCAGCGCGGGCTTCACGACGTGCTGCCGGTAGAACGTCTCGTAGCCGGTCTGCTTGTCCGTGAAGTTGAGCAGGTGCCCGCCGTGCTCGGGCAGGAGCCCGAGGTGGAACCACTGGTTTTCGAGCGTCAGGTACTTGTAGGTCTCGTCGACGCGCGCGTCGTGCAGGACGTCCTGCATCGGATACGGGTAGACGCGGCCCTGCGCGCCCTGGTAGACGCGGCCCGTGTAGAACAGCGGCGTCTTGTCGTAGCCGCCGGGCGCGTAGGTGGGGAGGACGATGGAGGATTCGAGAAAGGTGGAATGCATGGCGGGAGTTAACAACTAAGAACGAACAGCTAAGAGTGAAGAAGTGAGAGGGAAGAGTGGGAGAGAAAAGTGAGGAGGTGCGGGCGGAGCGGTGGGGAATGAGGAAAATGCTAGCATGAAACGGGGCATAAAGCGCATTGATTCGGAAATCATTTGCGCATGGATTCGGAAACGGGTAGAATGGCGCGCCGTGAACACGATCCTTTTCTTCACGCCCCTTTCCGCGCGGGGCGGCGCGCAGAAGCTTCTCGCCGGCGCCCAGACGGCGGCGGAACGCCTCGGCGTGCATCTGCAGGTCGTCGGACAGCCGCCGGACGCCGCGTCGGTGCGCGAGCTCGTCCGCCTTTGGCGGCCGCTCGGGGCCATCGTGAACGGATACGGCGGGTGGGGCGGACCGTCGCCGGGCCCGTTCGGCCGGCTTCCGGTCGTGGTGCTCGGGCTTGCGGGAGCTCCGCCGCCGGGCGCATTCTCGGTGACGCACGACTCGGAGGGCACCGGCCGCCTCGCCGCGCGCGAACTGCTCGCGACGGGCTTCCGCCACTTCGCCTACGTCCCGAGCGTCCCGCCGCGGCGCTGGAGCGAGGCGCGCGGGCGCGCGTTCGCCGAAACGGTCCGGCTCCACGGCCTGGACGTCCGCACGATGGCGGGGCCGGCCGCGGAGGGGGCGGCGTGGCAACGGTCGCTGCGGGCGTTTCTGCGCGGCCTTCCGAAGCCGTGCGGGCTTTTCGCGGCCAACGACGCGGTCGCCACCGAAGTGCTCGCCGCCGCGCGCTTCCTCGGCATCGCCGTCCCGAACGAACTGGCGGTCCTGGGCGTGGACGACCAGGAGGAGCTCTGCGAGCGCGCCGTGCCGACGCTCTCGTCCGTCGAGCAGGACCATGCCCGCGCCGGGTGGCTCGCGGTCCGGGCGCTCGCCGGCGGGGCGGCCGGGGCGGCGCGCGAATGGACCTACGGCGACCTGGGCGTCGTCCGGCGCGCCTCCACGCGGCCGCTTGCAACGGCCGACGCGTGCGCCGCCCGCGCGCTGGCGCTGATCCGCCGGGAGGCGTGCGCGGGACTGCGCGCCGCGCGCGTCGCCGCGCTCTTCCCCTGTTCGCGGCGCATGGCGGACATCCGGTTCCGCAAGGCCGTCGGGCGTTCGATCGGCGAGGAGATCCGCGCCGTGCGGCTGGAGGAGGCCAAGCGCCTCGCCGCGACCCCCGGCCGCCCGCTCAAGGTCGTCGCCGACCTCTGCGGCTTCGGCTCGCCGGGCTCCCTGCGGAACTTCTTCCGCCGCGAGACCGGCGCGTCCCTCACCGCCTGGCTCGCCGCCGTGAAGATCTGAGGCGTCCCGCGCCTCTACCGCGAACCGCCCGGTCCGGGGTCGTTCGCGCGGAAGCCGTCGAGGAGGGCCCGCTTGCGCGGGGTGTCGGCGGTGGGGGCGTACTTGCCGGCGGCGTTGCGCGCCTTCTCGACGTTCCAGACGTCGGCCTCGCGGAAGGCGTGGTAGGTCCAGTCCCACCCGTATTCCTCGAAGAGCGAGATGCAGTCGCGCAGGTAGCGCTCGGCGCCGGGCGCGTAGGACGCGGCGCTGAACTCGCCCACGTAGATGCGGGCGCGGTGGCGCTCCTGGAAGGCGCGCACGGGCTCGAGCGTGCGGCGCAGCAGCTCGATGTCGCGGCCACTCCCGGGATCGGGCCAGACCGCGCCGAGCGGCGTCCCCTTGATGCCCTGGTGCGTGTAGTCGTGCGGCTTGTAGACGTGGATCTGGTAGATCACGTTGTCCATCGCGAGGGGCGAGAGATAGCGGAAGGCGGACGGGGCGGCGGAGAGGTTGCTCTCGACGACGATCGGCGTGTCCGGGTCGATGGCGCGCACGGCCTCGGCCGCGCGGCGCTGGAGCTCCCAGTAGTCGAACGGGACCGGCATCTTCTGCACGGGCTCGTTCACGAGGTCGTAGCCGTAGATCGCGGGATGGCCCTTGAAGCGCGCGGCGATGCGCTTCCAGGTCTCGACGAAGGCGTCGGCGTACTTCTCCTCGAAGAACATGTTCATCGTGCGGTCGCCCGGGCGCTTGCCGCCGGGCGGCGAATGCAGGTCGACGCAGATCTTCATCCCGCGCGCCTCCGCCCAGCGCAGGACGTCCTCGAGGTTGTCGAGGCGCGAGTCGATCCACTGCGCGTATTCCTCCAGGTCCCGGCAGTCGTTGTCCATGAACCAGTTGCGCATGATCTGGAAGCGCGCCATCGTCGCGCCCCAGCGGTGCAGCGTCTCGATGTCGTCCTCCGTCGTCGCCCGCGCGGGCAGCATGCAGCCGCGCAGCGGCCGCCTTGCGGCCGCAATGACGGGCGCCTTCGGCGCAATGACGGCGCCGCCTTCGGCGGCAATGACGTGCCGCCCTGCGGGCGGCAATGACGAATTCAATTCATTCGCGCGGAGCGCGCCGTCATTGGCGGCGGAGCCGCCGTCATCATTGCGCGGCGGAGCCGCGCCCGTCATTGCCGGCTCCGCCGGCTCGTCATTCGCGTCAACGGGGGCTGGATCGTCCGGGTAGCGGACGATCCAGTCCCGGTTGACGCGCCGGACGCCGAGGTCCTCGGCGGCAAGGTCGAGGGTGGAGAGGTCGAACTCGACGTGGCCGGTGCAGCCCTGGAGGCCGAGGATCAGCGTGGCCTTGCCGCCGGCGGGCGGGACCGGGGCGGCGAGTCGGTTCACGCGGACGGTGGCGTTGGTCCAGTCGAAGGTCCCGATGGGGAACTTCACGCCGGGCCACTGCTTCTCGCCCGTGCCCTCCTCGACGTAGTGCAGCATCGCCTTGACGCCGTTCCACGGGGCGTCGGGCTTCGTGACGTCGCGGGCGCGGAGGCGCACGGAGACGGCGGCTCCATTGCCTTCGTCCAGAATGCCGGACAGGTCGAGCTCCGCCCGGCAGTGGGCGTGCGCCTCCGCGCCGGTCTCCGGATCGCCGGGGGGGACGTCCACGACGAGGACGTCGCCCTCGATGCGGGCGGTGGACGGCAACGACCAGACGAGGTTCGTGAGCGGCGCGGCCTGCGCCGCAGCCGACAATACGAGAATGATGAAAAGGAATGCAGAGCGAACGTTGGTCTTCATGTCTTCTTTTAACTGAATGTTCGGACACCGTATTGAGGGAATCTCCCGTCCCCGGTGACGACCGGGAGGTTTTGCGCGAGCGCGGTCGCGATGATGATCCGGTCCGCCGGATCCTTGTGGAAGTCC
Source organism: uncultured Verrucomicrobiota bacterium (assembly GCA_946612175.1). Lineage (GTDB taxonomy): Bacteria > Verrucomicrobiota > Kiritimatiellia > RFP12 > UBA3636 > UBA3636. Next base: position 5,053 of record CAMOEO010000116.1, on the reverse strand, counting down.
GGCAGCTGCGCGGCACGGATGGCGATGTCGTCGGTCGGGGGAATCGAAACCAAACCGTATTGGTCGGCCAGATCGCTGAGGAAGACGTCCGGCTCCGCGCCGATTTCGATCTTCCCCTCCTTGACGAGTCGGGCGAGTTCCCATGCGGAGATGGAGGAATGGAAGAGATTGGCCGCCGTCTCGATCCTCCGTTTCGCCTCCGGGCTCAGGTCGCCGCCCCCCATGCCGAGCCAGAGGAGCGCGCAGGTGTCGAGCAAATAGTTCATCAGGCGTTCTCCCACAGGCCGGAATCGTCCGCGAACAAATCTCCCTTGATGGCGATTTTCCGCCCGTAGCCCGGAAGCGGCCGGATCTTGCGGATCGGCTCGATCGGAACGAGGCGGGCCACGGGATGCCCGTAGCGCATGATGGTGAACGAGGCGAGGCGGGACTCGACCTCGGCGAGGAGTCCGGAGAAATTGGACTTGGCCTCGTTGACGTTGACGGCGGCGGTGATGGCGGGCATGACGGCTCCTTTCGTTCGGTTCGGAACCAAGGCTAGCAGATTATGACTTGTTGGTCAAGTATGTCCTGTTGGTCTTGTTTCAAAAGACGAGCCGGTAGGCGAAAGACTTGGAATCCACGGAGAGCGAGAGGACGCCGTCTTTTTGGCACCAGTCCGGCGAGGCCGCATCGAGGGAAGGCTCGATGGGTTCGCAACCCCGCAAGGGGGTCGCTGCTGGATGGCCGGATGCGAAGCCGGGAACTTCCGCTTTTGCAAGGTCGATTTCGGCGCGGAAGGGAGCGGAACCGGGAATGGGGGTAAGGAGCAGGTCACCGGTCGCGCCGTCGCGTTCGAGGCGGAAGGCGCCGTCAGTCCGGATGCCGAGGTCGGCGAAATCGGCGAGGGCCGCGGCGTTCGCCGTGTCGGCGGGTCCGGTGCCGTCATGGCGGTCGGGGCGGCCGTCGACGAAGACCGAGGCGCCGGATTGCGCGAAGGCGCAGCGGCGTCCGGCGAGGGCGACGATGCCGGCGCGGGCGCCGGGCGTCTTGGCGTAGAAGCCGTCGGCGGGGAGCGTTTCTCCGGCGACGGACCACGGTTCGGCGGAGCGGTTCGCCCAGACCTCCGAGCCGTCGGCGAAGACCGAATGTTGGCAGTGGATGGAGCCGGCGAAGTCGAAGGACTCGAAATCGGCGAGCGCGAGGGCGCGGGAAACGTCGCCGAGAAGCCACCAGGTCATGACGGCGCGCGGGTCGAAGGGCTCCATGTCGCACATCGGGGTGCGCCCGCCGACGACGGTGGTGCAGAGGTAGCCGTCGCTGCCGGAGCCCTTCGCGGCGTCGCCGCCGCGGGCATGGCTGTCGGAGGCATAGCGCCAGCCGAGGCCGCCGCCGTAGAGCACGAACGAGCCGTGTGTGACGATGTCCTGCCATGGGACGCGCTCGGCGTCGGCGTATTCCCCGGAGGCCATCCACGCGGCGGCGGTGAAGTGGTCGGCCTGGCCGGCGTCGAGATGGCCGACGAGGGCGTCGTGGCCGGTTTCGGAAATGGCGACGGCGTTGCCGCCGAGGATGCGGCGGTATTCGTCGAAGGCCTCGCCCCAGGCGGCGGCGGTTTCGGTGCGGGGGTGGAATCGGCCGGCGCGGTCGTACCAGTCCCACGGAGCGAGGTTCGCGAAGACATCGAGGAAGACGCCGTCGGGCGCGAAGGCGTCGCGCAGCGCGGCGGCGTTGGCGCGGAGCGCGGGCAGGAAGGCCGTCGGCGCCCAGCGGTAGCTTTGCGCCATCTTGCGGCGGTTGAGCCACGCCTTGTGCGGGGTGCCGTCGGCGTCGAAGACGATGGTGTCGTAGGAGAAGCCCGCGGCGTCGGGATAGTGGTCGATGTAGTTGTCGTGCGGGACGAAGAGCATGCCGAGGCGCCGGGCGGCGGCGGCCATGGCGAGGAAACCGTCCACCGCGCCGCCGGCGGGCCAGATTTCCGGGAGGCGGTAGTCGAACCCCCAGCGCTGCCAGCCGTGGCGGACGAACACGGCGTTCGTGACGCCGTACTTGGCGGCCTTTTCGAGCCCGGCGATCGTCCGGGCGTATCCGCCGCCCCACTGGTCGAGGCACATGCGCGTGGCGGCCTCGCGCCAGGCGGGGCTGCGCGCGTAGCCGGCGACGTCGCGGAAGGCGCGCGCGGCGGCGAACGCGCCGCGCGCGGACGGCACGAGCGAGAACGTGGCGTCGTGGCCGGTTTCGACCGCGAAGACGTTCGATTCGCGTCGGCAGACCACGCGGTCGGGGAAGACGTCGGCCGCCTGGCAGAGCGAGGCGCCGCCGGCGTAGTCGGCGCCGGCGTGGCGGGCGAGGTTGCGGAAGTTGCCGGCGGAAAGCGAAAACGAGCGCGGGCTCTCGAGGACATTCCCGAAGCTCAGGTAGGCGCGGGCGGCGGGGAGCGCGGCGGGGCCGAGGCCGAGGCGCGTGAAGCGCGGCGAGCCGCGGTCGTCGCGGACGGTGCCGGGCATGTCCCAGCGGATGCGCAGCACGGGGCCGTCGGCGCGGAGCGTGGCGCGGGCGCAGACGGTGCGGCCGTCGCGGAGGTCGATCTGGTGCGAGACGACGACGTTTCCGTCGTCGCGCAGAACCTCGCAGCCCGTGCAGCGGGCGTCGAGGGGGCCGGCGCCGACGAGGATGTCGTCGATGGCGCAGGTGAAGCCCGTGAAGGAAAGCGTGCGCGCGCCGTCGGTGAAGGCGAGCGTGCCGTCGAGGAGACCCGATGGGCCGGGCGTGAAGGTGGCGGTCCAGGCCTCGCCGCGGACGGAAAGGGGGAAGCGCCAGCCTTGCTGGCGCAGTGACGAGGGACGCGGGACGAGCGACGAGTCGGAGGCCGCCACGCCCACGTCGCCCCAGAGGCAGCGGTCGTAGTTGGGATCGTTCGCGGGGCCGCAGCCGTTCCAGAGGCGGATCGTCACGGATTTGCCAGCCCAGGGCGAAAGGTCCGCCGTGGCGTCCTGCCAGGCGTGCGACGTCACGAGGGAAGAGTGGATCTCGGACGAGCGGCCGTCCTCCTCCATGACGAAGACCTTGTATTCGGCGCCGTCGCTCGCGCCTTCGCCGTCCTTGATCGCCGCGGCCAGCGCGGTCGAGAAGCGGAGGACGAGCGGCGTCGACGCGGGGAGGGACGCCGGAATGTCGCGCCAGGCGCACCCGGCGCCCGTGCGCCACGGCGGCTGGCTGTAGAAGCCAAAGCGCACGTCGCCGTCCGCCACCTGCCAGCCCGGATCGAAGAAGGCGCCGGTCTCGGCGCTCTCGGACACGGGGCGCGGGTCGGCGCCGGGCATCTGCGTGAAGACCGCGCCGGGGAGGCGCGCGAGGCGGAGGGGGCCCGCGCCCCCGCAAGGGGGGGACGGCAGAACGGCCGGCGCGCTGGGAAGGGTTGCCAGGAAGACCGCGATCGGGTGGAGAGGCTCGCCGCCGGGGAGCGAGAACGAGGCGTGGATCGGGTAGAGCGCAGGCAGGACGCGGCCCGGGCGCGGAACCGCGGTCGCGAAGAAGGAGTTGGTGGAGCGTGGGGGAATGGCGCAGGACAGAGCCTGCGCATCAGGACTCCCCCCACGGATTTCCCAGTCGTCGTTCAGCCAGAAGGAAAGGTCGCCGGAGACGGGCGAATCGGTGGCGTTGGCGATGTCCAGGCGGATCTCGAACGGCTCGCCGGCGTCCCGCCGGGCCGCGACAAGACCACTCTTGTCGGACGCCTCGTCGAAACCGACGAAGCGGGCCGTCACGCCGTCGCGCGAATCCTCCGGCGGGAAGAAGGCGAGAGCGGGCAAGGCGAGAACGGCCGCCGCGGCGGCGGCGGCCGAAACGATGCGCATGGCCATCGCCTACCGGACGATGAGAATGAAGGGCTTGATCTTGTGCCAGACAAGCCTCGTCTTGACGGACGGATCCGTCACGACGTGCGTGTAGTCCGTCCCCTCGCCGAGGCGGGTGTTCGTCCACTTCGCCCCGTCCCAGTCCTGGACCTTGTAGCCGTATTGGACGGCGCTGCCTTGGGACTGCACGGAGAAGCCGTAGGATCCCTCGACGAAATACGCGCCGGGCGCGGGCGTCGCCTCGATGTTCTCGTCCTCCGCGACTTCGACGACGAGGTTCGTCACGGCCAGCGCGCCGAAGTAGCGGACGCTATCGACCTGCCGGTTGCGGACGAGCTCCTCCTCCGTGAGGACGCGGTCGTAGTAGCGGAAGGTCTTCACGGTGCCGACGAGGTTCTGGCTACCGCCCGGACCGCCGCCCCAGCCACCGAGACGGAACTGGTTGTTCTCAATGCCGTTGAAGGTGTCGAAGTGCATGTAGCCGTCTGACGCGCTGCCGCCTGTCGGAGCTTTCGTGCCTTGGAAGGCAAGCGCGGTTTTCGTCTCGGCGTCGTGGATGGCGGTCATGTAGTCAATGCCGGTTGCGGTCTCAAAATGCGGGCACTTGTCGATATTGGACGTCCCCTGAACGTTGAAGCGTCCGACCTTCCGAGCGCCGTAAATCTGCATGCCGAACATACTCCATGTCGTTGCCGCAATGTAGTTGCCGTTCGCATTCGTATTATCGGAGTGCTTCGCGTCGACAAGCACCTGCGCGGAGAAGGTCGTCGCCCACTGCTGGCCGCCGGCGCTGTTGAACTGCGCATTGCCTGTGAACACGTAGCCTTCGTCGCCCCAGTAACCATGCTTCGACGTGTCGGTTCCCGACGTGGCGCGGCTGAGGTCCATGCCGGGACGAGAGCCGAGGTTGACCCACTTCGTCGAGGTCGTAGAGCGCGCGACGCCGACGCCCTGGTTGAGGAGGCCGTCGTAATGGAGCGCGAGACCGGCCGGCGAGAGGTCGTCGATTGAGTAGTCGGCGGCTGTGCGGAGGCCGCTCGTCGCCTTCCACTTCCACGTGAGGCGGACGGTGCCGGCGGAGGCGTTGTAGAGGTAGGAATTGCCGGTGCCGGACGTCAGCGCCGCCCAGCCGATGCCATCCTGCGTCTCGACGGTATAGCCATCGCAGGCGTAGGTGATGCCGTTCGGGGCGGTCACGGTCTCCGGCGCGGTGAAGG
>CAMOEO010000115.1 GCA_946612175.1 uncultured Verrucomicrobiota bacterium | reverse complement strand
TGCGGGACTTCCGCACGCTGCGGGCGCTGGACGACGAGGTGTGGCGACGGCTCGGCCTTGTGAGAATGAGCCGAGGTGCGAGACAGGACGCCTCGTAGAAAACTCCTCGAATAATCAAATAGGAAAATCATTGAAAATGAAGAAAGAAAAAGTCATGAGAATTCGGGAATTTCAAAGGAAACACGAGACGTTGAAAGCCGTCGCGAAAGCGCTTGTCTCAAGCGCGGGGACGGCGTGCGCCGTCGCGCTGGCGTTCTGCCTCGCGGGGACGGCTTGGGCCGAAAAGGCGACGCCGGCGGAATCGGCGTTTTCCGCCGAAAGAACGGAGGCGGCGCGGGGGGAGAGGAAGGGTGCGGACGAATCGCAGGGTTCGGGGAAGACGTTTCCCGCGGAGGGCTGGGTGGAGGCGCCGAGCCGATATGCGAATCCGGACGCGCCAAAGGGCGGACGGCTCGTGCTCGCCGCCGGGGCCGCGCCGAAGAGCCTCAACTACTACCTCGAGAACTCCACCTTCGCCGCGCAGGTCTGCTCGATGCTCTACGAGAGCCTCCTCTCGCGCGACCCCGACACCGGCGAGTACGCCCCCGCCCTCGCGCGGCGCTGGACCGTCTCCGACGACGGGCTCTCCTTCACCTTCGAGCTCGACCCCGACGCGCGCTGGAGCGACGGCGAGCCCGTCGTCGCCGAGGACGTGCGCTGGACGTTCGACGCCGTCATGGCCCCCACGAACATGACCGGCGCCGCGAAGGTCGCGCTCGCCGCGTTCGACCCGCCCGAGGTCCTCGGCGAGCGGACGGTCCGCTTCGTCGCGCACGAGCGGCACTGGCGCAACCTCGGCGCCGTCGGCGGGCTCTTCGTCCTGCCGTCGCACGCCTTCCGCGGGCGCGACTTCAACCGCCTCAACTTCGACCTCTCCGTCGTCTCCGGCCCCTACCGCCTCGGCGAGCTTCGCGAGAACCGCTCGCTCGCGCTCGAGCGCCGCCCGGACTGGTGGGCCGCCGCGCGCCCCGCCAATCGCGGGCTCTGGAACTTCGACACCGTCGAGTGGCGCTTCTTCGCCTCGCGCGAGAACGCGTGGGAGGCGTTCCGCAAGGGGATCGTCGACGCCTTCGCGGTCTACACCGCCTCGACCTGGGTGCTCGACGCGCGCGGCGAGCGCTTCGACAAGGGCTGGATCGTCCGCCGCGCCGTCCGCAACCGCAAGCCCGTCGGCTTCCAGGGCTTCGCGCTCAACCTGCGCCGCGAGCCGTTCGACGACGTCCGCGTCCGCCGCGCGCTGGCGCTGCTGCTGGACCGCGCCTCGTTCAACCGCTCGCTCATGTTCGGGCAGTACTTCCTGCACCGCTCCTACTGGGAGGACCTCTGGGACGAAAAGCACCCCTGCCCGAACGAGCTCCTCGGCTTCGACCCGGACCGCGCCGCGGCGCTGCTCGACGAGGCCGGCTGGAAGCGGGACCCCGCCACGGGGCGGCGCACGAAGGACGGGCGGGAGCTCGCGGTGCGCTTCCTCTCCAACTCCTCCACGTCCGACAAGTTCCTCGCGCGCTGGCGCGTGGCGCTCGAGGCGCAGGGCGTCGCGCTCAAGGTCGAGCGCAAGGACTGGGCCGCGTGGATGCGCGACATGGACGAATACGACTTCGACGTCACCTGGTGCGCGTGGAGCTCGGGCCTGGAGAAGGACCCCGAGGGGATGTGGAGCGGCGCGCAGGCCGCGGAGAAGGGCGGCAACAACATCACGGGGTTCTCCGACCCGCGCGTCGACGCGCTCATCGACGCGCAGCGCACCGAGCTCTCGCTCGAGCGGCGCAACGACATCTGCCGCGAGATCGACGCGATCCTCGCGGAGGCCGTCCCCTACATCCTGCTCTGGAACGCCGACTCGACGCGCCTGTGCTGGTGGAACAAGTTCGGGATGCCGCCGGCGATCCTCTCGCGCTTCGGCGGGGAGGACGACATCGTCTCGCTCTGGTGGCGCGACGAGGCGGCCGAGGCGGCGCTCGCCGACGCGATGGCCGAGGGCGCGCCGCTCCCGCCCCCGCCGGGCATCCCGCCGGAGGAGGACCGGGGCGGAGGAGGCCGCCCCTAGAGGGAGAACGTCTCGCCGAAGGCGCCGGCACGGCTGACGGGGAGCCCCGCGGCGCGCAGGTGCGAGGTGTCGCCCATGCACTGGCAGCGGAAGGCGGCGATCCCGGGCTCGCGCTCCTCGGAGTGCAGGACCGTCACGGACGCGGGCGCCAGGAAGAAGTCGTCCCAGAGCTGCGACGGCGAGATGCCGAGCACGTGGGCGATCGCGGCGCAGGCGAGGCCGTGGTGGCAAAAGAAGAGCAGCAGCCCCTCGCGGCGGACGTCCGGCGCGACGCGGTAGACGCCGCGCGCGCGGACGTAGCCGTGGCGCGCGAGAACCGCGTCCACGCCCGCCTTGACGCCCTCCCAGCGCGGGACGATCTCGCCGGCGTGGTCGCGTGGGTACGGCTCCGCGTCGACCCAGCCCTCGGGCTCGGCGAGCTTCGGCTGCTCGGTGCGCCAGGCGGGCAGGAGGTCCCATGTGACGCAATGGCGCGAGCCGTCGGGGCGGTCGTGGGCGGAGATTGTGAACTCCGCCATCCACGGCAGCGTCTCCGCCTCCATCCCGAGGGCGGCCAGCGAGGGCTCCGCCGTGCGCCGCGCGCGCCCCAGCGGGCTGCAGTAGCAGGCCGCGACGCGCCCGCGCCACCCCGCCACGCGCGCCGCGAGGGCGTCCGCCTCGCGGAAGCCCTCGGGCGTGAGCGAATCGATCGAGTAGTCGGGCTCGCCGTGCCGGACGAAGACCAGGTGCATGCGCCCTAGGCCTTCTTGTGGAGCGACGAGGTGTCGATCTTCTCCATCGGGTTCTCGGAGTAGACCTTCTCCGTGGCGGGGTCCATGTCCCAGCAGTTCGTCTTGGCGTTGGGGAGCGTCTGCGCGGCCCAGCGGGCGGCGTTGCCGAGGACCTTGAGCACCTCCGGCTGGCGGTAGATCGGGAACGTCTCGTGGCCCGGCGAGAAGTAGAAGATCCTCCCCTGGCCGCGCTGGAAGGTGACGCCGCTGCGGAAGACGTTGCCGCCCTCGTACCAGCTCATGAAGACGACGTGCGCCTCGGGCGGGATCCCGAAGGGCTCGCCGTACATCTCGGTGTGCGGGATGACGAACGAGTCCGGGACGCCCTGCGCGATCGGGTGGTCCTTGTCGACGACCCAGACGCGCTCCTTCTCGCCGCACTCGCGCCAGCGCAGGGAGCAGTGGGTGCCGAGCATGCGGCGGAAGATCTTGGAGTAGTGGCCGGAGTGCAGGACCACGAGGCCCATGCCCTCGAGCACGCGCTTCTGGATGCGGTCGACGAGGGCGTCCTCGACCTTGTCGTGGCCGCAGTGGCCCCACCAGAAGAGCACGTCGGTCTTCTCCAGGAGGTCCTGCGGGAGGCCCTGCTCCGGCATGTCGAGGGAGACGGGGGTGATCTCGAGGTCTTCGGCGGCGAGGCCCTCGGCGAGGGCGTTGTGGATGCCCGCGGGGTAGAAGGAGCGGATCAGGTCGGCCCAGGCGCCTTCCTGCCTCTCGTGGATGTTCTCGTTCCAGATCGTGACGCGAATCTTGCTCATGTTCGATGCAATGGGGGTTGGAGGGGACGCGCGCCCGGGCCGCCGGACCCGTGCGTCCGCCCGGCGGGCGCGCGATGGGGGGCATCATACCACAACGGCGCCGAAAAGAGAAAGGGGGCGCGAAGGAACGTGTCCTTCGCGCCCCGGGAAAACGGCCCCGGAGGGGGGCGGCGGCGCGGCCGCTAGAAGCGGTAGCTGGCGGAGAGGGAGAAGGCGTGCGAGAAGCCGTCGGTGTACTTGCCCTCGAAGACGCCCTCGGCGGGGCGGCCGGCGAAGGAGCAGTCGTTGATCTTCTCGAAGAAGTACATGCCGTCGATCGCCCAGCGGCCGCTCTCCCAGGAGAGGCCGAGCGCGTAGATCTCGCGCGTGTCCGCCGGGACGAGGTAGTCCGCGTGCTTGCGGTTGATCGGGGAGTCGTCCCAGGTGTAGGACGCGAGCGCGGTCCAGTTCTCGTCGAGCTTGTACGAGCCGCCGACGGAGAAGCGCCAGACGTCGTCCCAGTCCTTGACGGAGCGCAGCGTGCCGTGGCCGGGGAGGAAGGCGTTCTCCTGCTCGATCACGAGCTCGTCCCAGGAGCTCCAGCCGGTGCGCGTGACGTTGACGCCGAGCGAGAGGCGGTCGGTGAAGTCGTAGACGATGGCGCCCATCCAGTAGTCGGGCTCGTCGATGCCGCCCGTGATCTTGGTGTCGCGGAAGAACGCGGGATACGCGGCCTTCACGGGCGCGGGGACGTCGTAGCGCGCGTGGCCCTTGGCGCGGACCTCGACCTTGCTGTGGTAGGCCAGGCCCAGGTGCAGACGCTCGATCGGATCGATCTTCACGCCGAGGTCCCAGCCGACGGCGAGGTCGTCGCGGCCGTGGATGTTCTGGTGGACGTCCAGCGGCGAGTCGGGATACGGGGCGTTGTAGGGGCGCATGCCCGCGATGCCGGCCGCGTCGATGTCCTGCTCGAGGACGATGCCGAAGTACTGCAGCGTGACGCCGGCGCCGATCGTGAGCCAGTCGGTGGCGCGCCAGGCGAGCGTCGGGGCGACGTCGAAGGTGGCGATGTCGACCTTGGTGGAGTTGTAGCGCCCGAACCAGCCGTCGGGGAACTGGTCGCCGAGGCCCATGCGCGAATAGAGGCCGACGCCGACCCAGAGATCGTCCGCGACCTGGCTCGTGAGGTAGAGATGCGGGATGGCGAACCACTCCTTCTTGCCGGCGGCGCGGCGCTTCGTCCCGGTGTAGGGGTCCGTCCCCTCGATCTTGAGGTGCGGGCGCGTGAAGAAGGAGCCGGTCTGGACGACGGTCCCCGTGACGGAGGACATCGTGGCGGGGTTGTAGTACAGGTCGCCCGCGCGGCCTCCCTTGGCGATGGAGCCGGCGGCGTCGGCGCAGCCGGTGGTGTCGCCCTGGAAGAGCGAGAAGCCGGCGCCGAAGGCGGACGCGGCGGCGGTCGTGAGTGCGAAGGCGAGAAGGGTGGACTTCTTCATGTGGTTGGGATACCCCTGTTTTGGGTGTTGGTTTGGGTGGTTTTGTCGGATGTTTGCGCGACGGGGGCGGGAGAATGCCAAAATTGTTTCAAAAAAGCAAGCAATTTTTTTGAAACAATTTTTGCCCAACCGCTCGTTTCGTCAAGCGGGCGTTTGAAATCTGCGCTTGGCATTCCGGACGGAATTCGCCGCGCGCAGGCGATCTCTCCGCGCCCCCGACTCCAAACGGCCGTCGGGAGTCCGAGACGGCAGGAATGAAGTTGTCCTTGCCGCGAAGGGCGGTTTGTGGTAGAAAGGGGGCCATGAAGATTTTTCCCGCGATCGACCTGCGGAGGGGACGCTGCGTCCGCCTTCGCCAGGGCCGGGCGGAGGACGAGACTGTTTACAGCGACGACCCCGTTCGGATGGCGCTCTCCTGGCAGGACCAGGGAGCCGAGTACCTCCATGTCGTGGACCTCGACGGCGCGTTCGCCGGCCGACCGGTCCACACCGACCTTTTCCGCCGGATGGCGGACGCGCTGCGCATCCCCTTCGAGGTGGGCGGCGGCCTGCGGACGGACGACGACCTGCGCGCCGTGCTCGACGCCGGCGCGGCGCGGGCGATTCTCGGTTCGCGCGCGGTCTCCGACCCCGAGGGCGTCGCGCGGCTCGCGGCCGCGTTCGGCCCCGACCGCGTGGTCGTGGGCGTCGACGCCCGGGACGGGTTCGTCCAGGTGGCGGGGTGGACGGAGACGACGCGCGTCCGCGCGACGGAGCTCGCGGCCGGGCTCGCGGCGCGCGGGGTGCGGACCTTCATCTATACGGACACCGCCACGGACGGCATGCTCCGCGGGCCGAACCTCGCCGCAATGGCGGCGATGGCGGACGCGGTGGCGCCGGCCGGCGGGTCGCTCGTCGCCTCGGGCGGCGTACACGCCCCGGAAGACGTCGCGGCCCTCGCGGCGCTCGGGCGGCTGAATCTCGAAGGCGTGATCGTCGGGAAGGCCCTCTACGAGAAGGCCGCGCCCCTCGGCGCGTTCCTGGCCGCCGGAACGGCGGCCGCGGTGGGGAGGCCCGCGGCGGACGCGGCGGGCGGGAGGGCGGCACGATGAGCGCCGCCCTCCGCTCCGGGGGCTGGCCGGGCAGCCAATGGACCGACGCGGAGGCGGACCCCGCCGCGACCGCGGCGCTCGCCGCGGAACTGCGCCTGGCCCCCGCCGCGGCGCGCATCCTGGTCGCGCGCGGCCACGCCGAACCCGAGGAGGCGGCCGCGTTCCTGCGTCCGCTGCTCAAGAACTGCATGCTGCCGGACACCCTGCCCGGCATCGCGCGCGCCGCGACGATCGTCGGGGAACACGTCGGGAGGGGCGAACCGATCGTCGTGTTCGGCGACTTCGACGCCGACGGCATGACGGCGGCGACGATCCTGCACACGGCGATCCTCGGCATCGGGGGCCATGCGTCGATCTTCATCCCCGACCGCATCCACGAGGGATACGGCTTCACGGAGGCGGCGCTCGACCGCTGCCTGCGGGAGCATCCGGGGGCGCGGCTCATCGTCACGGTGGACTGCGGCATCTCGCACGCCCCGGCGTGCGACAAGGCCGTCGCGCAGGGCGTCGAGGTCATCGTCACGGACCATCACGAGGTCGGGTTGGCGGTGCCGCGGAGCGCTTCGGCGCTCGTGAACCCCTGCCTGCCGGGGACGCCGGAGCCGCTGCGCCACCTGTGCGGGGCGGGCGTGGCGTTCAAGCTCGCGCACGAGCTCGTGCGAAGATATCTTCCGCCGAAGGAGGGCTCGCGCTTCATGCACCCGCTCGTCGCGCTGGCCGCGGTCGGCACGATCGGAGACCTGGTGCCCCTCGTCGGGGAGAACCGCATCATCGCCTCACGCGGGCTCGACATCATCAACTCGGCGCCGCCCTCGGAGCTCGTGGGGCTACGGGCGCTCGGCTCCGTCGCAGGGCTGCGGGGCGACCTCGACTCGGGCTCTCTCGCGTTCGTCCTCGTCCCGCGCATCAACGCGGCGGGGCGCGTCGGGAACCCGCGCGTGGCGCTGGACCTGCTGGCGGCGCGCGACATGGCGACGGCCGTTCCGCTGGCGCGGAGGCTGGGCGAGTTCAACAACCTCCGCCGCGAGGAGGAGAGCGCCGCCCTGCGCTGCGCGGAGGCGGAGGTCCGCGCCTCGGAAGGCGGGCCGCGCTCCTCCATCATCCTCTACAACGAGTCCTGGCACCCGGGCGTGATCGGTCTTGTCGCCTCGCGCCTGTCGAACCGCAACCACCTGCCGTCCATCGTCTTCACGGCGGACGACGAGCCCGGCTTCGTGCGGGGCTCCGCCCGCTGCCCGGAGATCCCGGGGCTCGACCTGATGCAGCTGCTGGAGCGCTGCCGCGAGCTGCTCGAGAACTTCGGCGGACACCGCGCCGCCGCGGGACTCACGCTGGCGGAGGAACGGCTCGAGGCCTTCCGGGACCGCTTCGCGTCCGTCTGCACCGAGGTCGAGCGGGGGCTGGACATGCGCCCCGAGAGCCGCGTGGAGGCATGGATCGAGCCGGCGGAGGCGAACGCCGCGCTGGAGCGGGACGTCGCCCGGATCGGCCCCTTCGGAACGCTGAATCCGCAACCGCTCCTCGGCCTTCGCGCCCTCGCGCTGCGGCGCGATCCCGCGCGCTTCGGGCGGACGACCGTCAACTGGAGGCTCGAGTTCGAGGAACTTCCGGTGCCGGCCGTCGTGTTCGGTCGCGCCGACATGCCGTTCCATGCCGGAGACCGGCTCGACGCGGTCTTCCACTTCTCGCGCGACAACTACGGGCTTCCCCAGTTCTTCGTCCGCGACCTCCGCCCCGCGGCGGATCCGCGCTAGCGGCGCCCGGCGGCGTCGCGGAGCGCGACGGCAAGGGCCCGCTGCGACTCCGCCCAGGCGGCCGCGTCCTCGACGAACCCCTCCGGCATCTCCAGCAGCGGCGCCCCGCACACGGGGCAGCACCCGCCGTGGCCGTGCAGATGCGCGTGGCAGTGCGGGCATTCGCGCTCCAGCAGCTCGCCGCAGAGCGCGCAGTGCTCGCCGTCCCCCGCCGTGCCGAGCGGCAGGAAGAAGAGCTGCCCGCCCACGAAGTACGGCAGGTTCGACGGACACTCGAAATTGGGACAGTGCGCCGCCGCCGCGGCCGGACCGGACGCCGGCGCCGGGATGGATGGACCCGCGGAGGCGGCCGCCTCGGGCGGGGGCTCGAGGTGCAGCAGCTCCGCGATCTTCAGCACCGTCTCGCGCGAAACCTTGCCGCGCACGCCATGCTCGAAGTCCGAGAGCTGCGACTGCTGGCACCCCGCCTTCTCCGCCAGCACGGCCTGCGTCCAATGCGCCGCCAGGCGCGCGGCGCGCACCTGGACGTGGAAGGGCTTGGCGGAAGGGGGTTGCATGGGGCGGGAGTATGCCCCATCCCCCCTCCCGGCGCAAGCAAAACTTATCGACACTTGTTGATGAAATTGTTGATAATTTCCCTTGCCTACACCCTTTTGAACAAAATCAATTTGTTCTTCTTTCAATCTTTGTTTCTTCTATCAACCAATTATCAACACCCCCGGAACGAAAGGCTCCGCACCGTTGCGG
>CAMOEO010000114.1 GCA_946612175.1 uncultured Verrucomicrobiota bacterium | reverse complement strand
ACCGGCACCTCGTCGAGGTAGCCGAGCGCGTCCACGAGCGTGAGCGCGACCTCGGTCGCGCCCTGCATCTCGCAGCCGTAGCGCGTGGCCGGCAGGTCGAACCAGCCCACGCGGCGCGGGCGGCCGGTCGTGGCGCCGTATTCGCCGCGGTCGCCGCCACGGCGGCGCAGCTCCTCCGCCTCGTCGCCGAAGATCTCGGAGACGAACGGGCCGGCGCCGACGGCGCTGGAGTAGGCCTTCACGACGGTGATCACGTCCGTGATCGCATAGGGCGGGATGCCCGCGCCGATCGACGCGTAGCCGGCGAGCGGCGAGGAGCTCGTGACCATCGGGTAGATGCCGTGGTCGGGATCCTTGAGCGTCCCGAGCTGGCCCTCCAGAAGGATGCGCTTGCCGTCGCGGATCGCGTCGTGCAGGAGCTTGTTGGTGTCCGTCGCGTAGGGGCGGACGATCTCCGCCAGTTCCGCCAGCTCCGCCTTCACCGCCGCCGGGTCGAGCGCGGGCTTGCCGTAGACGCCCGTGAGGAGCGGGTTCTTGCGGTCGCAGAAGAGCTTGATCCGGTCCTCCATCCGGTCGAGGTGGAAGAGCTCGCAGACCTGGAAGCCGATCTTGGAGTACTTGTCCGCGTAGAAGGGGGCGATGCCGCTGCGGGTGGAGCCGAAGGACGCCTTGCCGAGGCGGATCTCCTCGAGGGCGTCGAGCTCCTTGTGGACGTCGAGCAGGACCTGCGCGCGGTAGGAGACGGCGAGGCGCGGCTCGACGCCGGCGGCCTTCAGGTCGGCGACCTCCTTCGCGAACGCGCGGACGTTGAGGGCGACGCCGGGGCCGATCACGTTCGTCACGGCGGGGTTGAAGCAGCCGGACGGCAGCAGGTGGAGGGCGAAGCGGCCCTTGTCGTTGATGATCGTGTGGCCGGCGTTGGCGCCGCCCTGGAAGCGGACCACGAAGTCCGACTCGCGGGCCAGCAGGTCCGTCATCTTGCCCTTGCCCTCGTCGCCCCAGTTGGCGCCTACGATCGCGGTAGCCATGTCTCGATTGTCTCCGTGCCCCGGGTTGTGCGGGACGGGGCCGGATTATGCCACAACGGCCCCCCGCGTTCAAGACCGTTCCCCGCGCGTTCCCGCGCGTGTCCGCGGACGGCGTTGCAACGGCCCCCGGTTTCTGCTATCTTCCGGTCCAGTCCCCCCACCGAAGGAAGCCCTTCCCATGCCGAACGCCTCCGAAGGCGCCCCCCGCGCCCCCGCCCGCGAACTCCCCGCCCCCCGCGCCGTCGTCGCCGGCGCCCGCGGCGACTGCCCGATCTACGTCGAACGCGGGATGCTCGCCCGCCTCGGCGACGTCGCCGCGCAGGCCGTCCGCGGCCGCCGCGCCCTCGTCGTCACGGACTCCCGCGTCGGCCCGCTCCACCTCGCCCCCGCCCTCGCCTCGCTCCGCGCGGCGGGGTTCGAGGCCGCGGCGGAGACGATCCCCGCCGGCGAGGCGTCCAAGACGCTCGCCACCCTCGCCTCGCTCTGGGACGCCCTCCACCGCGCCGGCGTCACCCGGAGCGACCTGGTCGTCGCGCTCGGCGGCGGCGTCCCCGGCGACGTCGCGGGCTTCGCCGCCGCGACCTGGCTGCGCGGCGTCGCCGTGATCCAGGCGCCGACCTCGCTGCTCGCGTTCGTCGATTCCTCCATCGGCGGCAAGACCGCGATCGACATGCCCTTCGGCAAGAACCTCGTCGGCGCCTTCCACCAGCCCGCCGCCGTCGTCGGCGACCCGCTCGTCCTCCGCACGCTGCCGCCCCGCGAGTTCGCGCAGGGCATGGCGGAGGTCGTGAAGAGCGCCTGCATCCGCGACGCGGAGCTGCTCGGCTTCCTCCGCGCGAAGGCCGGCGCCCCCCTCTCGGAGGAGGACGCCGAGCGCGTCATCGCCGCCTGCGCCGCGATCAAGGCCGACGTCGTGAACCGCGACGAGCGCGAGGGCGGCCTCCGCATGATCCTCAACTTCGGCCACACCGTCGGCCACGCCGTCGAGCGCGAGCTCGGCTACGGCGCCGTCCCCCACGGCGAGGCGGTCGCCGTCGGCATGGTCGCCGCCGCGCGGCTCGGCGAGCGCCTCGGCGCCACCCCCGCCGGCACGGCGGACGACCTCGCCGGCCTCCTCGCCCGCCTCTCGCTCCCCGTCCGCCTCGCCGACCTGCCCGGCGGCGCCGCCTGCGCCCCCGACGCCCTCTTCTCCGCGATGCTCGCCGACAAGAAGAAGCTCGGCGACCGCATCCACTTCGTCCTGCTAGAGGGCCCCGGCCGCGCCATCGTCCGCCCCCTCGACCCGGCGGACGTCCGCGCCGCCCTCCCCGCGATCCTGTAGCGCCTCAGCGCACGCGCCCCCAGCGCACCGAGAGCGGCCAGTACACGCAGGCCGCCGGCCCCAGCATCTGCCGCCGCGGGACCGGACCCCAGTACCGCCCGTCGAACGACGAGCGCGAGTTGTCGCCCATCGGCAGGTACGCCGCGTCGTCCCGCCCCGCGCCGAGGCGGACCGAGTCCTCCGCCGTGGCGAGGAAGGTCCGCGCGTACGGGGGCATCCCCGGATCGCCCGTGTTGAGGTACCCCGCGTAGGACGGCCCCGAGGGCGACGCCCCCCGCGCCGTCTCGCGGTCGATGCCGTAGCACCCCTCCACGGGGCGTCCGTCGACGACGAGACGCGGCGGGTCGATCGAGACCGTCTCGCCGGGCAGTCCGACGAGGCGCTTGATGTAGAACTGCCCCGCCGGCAGCATCGGGATGGGCCGCTCCGCCAGGTGCAGCGCCCCGAACAGCAGCGGGATGCGCTGCACGAGCGCCGCGCGGTCGGGCCCCGCGTCCGCCGCCGCCGCCGCGGGATCGGCGCGGAGCGAGGAGGCCGACGTGGCGAAGACCACGATCTCGTCGCGCCGCGGCGGGCGCAGGTACCAGAGCAGGCGGTTCACGAAGACCTGGTCGCCCGAGATCACGTACCCGCTCCAGATCCGGTCGCCCTCGTGGACGACCCGCCGCCCCTGCGCGCGAAGCGTCCCGTACGGATCGTCCGCAAGGCTCGGCAGGAAGCGGTCCAGGTCCAGCTCGCCCCGCTCCAGCACCGCGTCGGTGGGGATGCGGTACGGCTCGCCCGCGACGGAGAGCAGCGCGAAGCCCGGCGCGTTCGCATGGTCGCCGCCGACCGCGAGCATGCCGTCGCGATGCGCGACCACGTCGCGGTACCAGCGCCCCGTGAACGCCCACTTGAGGAGCTTGAGCGGAAGCGCGCGGTCCGCGAGCGTCGGCTCCGCGCACGCCTCGGAGTGCATGCCGTAGAGCGTCGGCTGCATCGACCCGGTCGGGATCTTGAAGGGCTGGAGGAAGTAGGCTCGGAGCCCCCCCGCCACGCCGAAGGTGACGACGAGCGTCTCCATCAGCGCGAAGAGCCCGGGCCAGCGCCGCTTCGGCGCATGCGCCGCGATCGCGGCCTCGAGCGCCTTCGACGCGCGCCGGGTCCGGAGGCGGAGCCACGCGGGGCGGCGCGCCGACCGGCGCGCCGCGCGGAGGGCCGCCAGCCGCCCCTCCAGGTCCGCGAGGACCCCGGCGGGAAGCAGGTCGCGGTGCATCGCGATCGAGGTGCGGAGCTCCTGCTCGACGGTCTTCGCCTGGCGCCGCGCGGGCGCCATGCGCCCGCCGGGAAGCCGCGTGGCGAGCCGCCACAGCCCGTAGAGGACGGCGGCATCGAACGCGGCGGCGAGGAGGATGGGAAAGGGGATGCTGGGCATGGCGCGGGAAGGGAGGGGAGCGGGGCCGGGACGCGGGTCTGCGGTTCCGGCAAAAGGATGGCCCCGATTATACACGCCCTCCCCCGGCGGTTCAACGGCAAAGCGCGGAAGCGGAATCCGCAAGGCGATCCGAACGGCGATCCGGCCGCCCCGCCTTGAATCCAAATTCTACATAAATTTTATTTTGTAATTTCAATGTTTATTTTTCTCTTGATTTTCCCTGTTTCCCATGCTACTCTTTCCCCATGCCCTACCGATGTTCCTCCTCCTCCCGCTATCGCTGGCGCGCCGACCGCGCGCCGGTGGAATTCCACTACGGTCCGTTCTCCGCCAGAACGGAAGACCGCTACTTGCGGTAGAATGCCCCGCATGAACGCCATCCCTCCCGCCGCGCTCGCCGCCGTGGCCGCGCTCGCCGCCGCCGGACAAACGCCCTCCGCCCCCTGGACGCGCACCGAAACGCCCGTCGCCCCCGGCATCACGCGCATCGAGCTGCATCGCGACGCCCCCGCGTGCGACGTGCACATGGTCGCGCTCGACCGTACCGCCGCCCTCGGCGTTCGCTTCCGCGTCCGCCAGGCCGGCGACGGTCTCTTCGGCACGGCGACCGTCCCGGAGCTGGCGCGGGAGCTGGACGCCGAACCCGGCGCGGGCCGCGTCATCGCCGGCGTGAACGGCGACTTCTTCGACAACGGCCGCCGCTCGCCGACCTACGGCATGCCGCTCGGGCTCGTCGTCGCGGGAGGCTTCTGGCATGGCGGCGAACTGGTCACCACGGGCCACCTCGCGCCCGGCGTCCTCTACTCCCGGCCCGACGAGATGCTCTACGAATGGCGCGACCGCGCCGACCGCCGCGAACTGCGCCTCGGCAAGCTCGCCTTCCATGGCGAAATCCACTCGCACCCCGAGGGCGGCGGCGCCGTCACGAATGCATTCCGCCTCGTGAACCCGCTGCTCGCGGACCTCGATCCCGACCCCGCGAAGCAGCCCGACGAGCTCGTCGTCCTCACCGCCCGCTGGACGAAGCCGATTCCCGCTCCCGGCGTCCGCGTCCGCCACTTCCCGGGCCTTTCCAAGAACCCGCCGACCGGCCTCCTCGCGCCCTACTGGGGCTGCGGCGAGCTGGAGATCCTCGGCCCCGTCGAAAAGGGCGACAGGCTCTCCGGCGATCCGCTCGAAGGCGCGATCGTCGGACTCGGGAGCGCCGCCGGGACCGCGAAGGCGCTCCTCGGCGCCCGGGCCCCCGAAGACGCCCGCCGCCCGAAGCCCATCTTCGGCGGCGGACGGCCGGACCTCGTCCTCCATGCGGGCTTCGACCGCGACCCCGGCGTCGGCGAGGACTTCTTCATGGTCGCCGAGGCCGTCCGGCCCTGGACCACGCCGATGCGCGACGGCGTCCTCTTCGACACGCACGAGGAATACGACTACCCGCGCACCATGGTCGGCCTCGGCACGAACCGGGTCGTGCTGCTGGTGGCGGACGGCCGTTCCTCCCGCTCGCATGGCCTTCCCTCGCGCGAAGCGGCGACCCTCCTCGCCGCCGAAGGCTGCACCGACGTCGCCCAGTTCGACGGCGGCGGCAGCGCCACCCTTCTCGTCGGCGACGCCATCGTCAACCATCCCAGCGACGGCAGTCCACGCCCCGTTGCCAACGGCCTCTTCCTCGCCCAGTCCTCCCTCTCCCCCGCGGAAGCGGCTTCGATGCTGTCCCCGCCCGCGCACCCATGAGGTCCCGCCGGCCTGCCGTCGGACGACGAAGGGGCAGGCCCATGTTTGCCGCGGAACGGCGGTTCTGCTAGAATCCGCCGCATGAACGAAACCACGCCCAGGCTCCTCGTCGTCGACGTGATGCCCCTGCTCTACCGCGGCCACTTCGCCCTGATGCGCCGCCCGAGGCTCACGTCGTCGGGGTTCAACGCGTCCGCCCTGTTCGTCTTCACGAACATCGTCCGCGACATGCTTTCGAGCCGCGGCGCCACCCACGCGGCGCTCGTGATGGACACGTCCCCCACGTTCCGCCACGAGCTCTACCCGGAGTACAAGGCCCAGCGCGAGAAGCTCCCCGAGGACATCGCCGCCTCGCTCGGGCCCGCCGAGGCGTTCGCCCGCGCGCTCCGCGTGCCGTTCCTCCGCGTGGCGGGGTTCGAGGCGGACGACCTCATGGGCACGCTCTCCGCCCGCGCCGAGGCCGCCGGCTTCGAGACCTGGATCGTCACGCCCGACAAGGACATGGCGCAGCTCGTCACCGACCGCACCTGGCTCTGCCGCCCCTCCCACGTCCCCGGCGAGAAGGACGAGCTCTACGACCCGGCCCGCGTCTGCGCCGAATGGGGCCTCTCCTCCCCCGCGCAGATGGTCGACTGGCTCGGCATGGCGGGCGATTCCTCCGACAACATCCCCGGCTTCCCCGGCATCGGCCCCAAGACCGCCTCGACGCTCCTCGCGAAATACGGCTCGGTCGAGGGCGTGATCGCCCACGCCGCCGAGATCAAGGGCAAGGCCGGGGAGGCCGTCGCCGCCCACGCCGACCTCGCGCGCCTCTCGCGCCGCCTCGCCGAGATCCGCCGCGACGCCCCGATCGCCGAGTCCCTCGACGACCTCCGCCTCCGCGACCCCGACCGCCCCGCGCTCGAGGCCTTCTGCCGCCAGTACGAGCTCAACGCGCTCCTCCGCCGCTACTATCCCGACGCCGCGCCGGTCCCGGAAGCGCCCGCCTCCCCCGCCGCCCCCGCGTCAGCCGGTTCTGTGCCCGAAGCTTCAGCTTCGGGATCGCTCCCGCTCGCCACGGCCGCCACGACGCCGCACGACTACCGGCTCGTCCGCACCGCCGAGGACCTCGCCGCCCTCGCCGCCGAGCTCGACGCCGCCCCCGCGTTCGCCTTCGACACCGAGACGACCGGCCTCGACCCGCGCCACGCCCGCTGCGTGGGCATGTCCTTCTCCACGAAGGAGGGCACGGGCTGGTACGTCCCGCTCGCCGCCCCCGCCGGCGATTCGGGGGCCCCGCCCCCGGTCGTTGGCGCCGCGGAGCCCGATCTGTTCTCGTTCTTCGACACCCGGTCCTCGCCCCCCTCCGAGAGGGGGGTGGCGCGAAGCGACGGGGGGAGTACTCCGTGCGGCGGCATGCCGGGTGCGGAGAGCCTTCCCTTCGCGAAGGCCCCGCCGGCGCCCGTCCAGCTCGACCTCTTCGGCGATCTCGCCCCGCCCGAGGCCCCGGGCGTCCCGCCCGCCGAGGTTGCGCCTTCGGCCTCCGCGCCGGGCCTGCCCGCCGCGGAGGTCCGCGAGGCGCTCGGCCCGGCCTTCGCCTCGTCGAAGACCAAGTGCGCGCACAACGCGAAGTTCGACCTCCACGTCCTGCGCGGCCTCGGCATCGAGGTCGCGCCGCCGATCGCCGACTCGATGCTCGCGCACTACGTCCTCGACCCGACGCAGCGCCACGGCATGGATCCGCTCGCGCGCGAGTTCCTGCACTACGACCCGATCCCCATCGAGGCGCTGATCGGTCCGCGCGGCAAGGGCCAGCTCACGATGGACCATGTCCCCGTGGAGCGCGTCGCCGAGTACGCGGCCGAGGACGCCGACGTGACGCTCCGCCTCCACCGCGCGCTCGAGCCGGTCGTCCGCGAGCGCGGCGCCTGGCGCGCCTACGCCGAGGCCGAGAACCCGCTCGTCCCCGTCCTCGCGGACATGGAGGACGCCGGCGTCCGCATCGACGTCGCCGCCCTCGCGCGCTACTCCGGCGTCCTCGCGCAGGAGCTCGCCGGACTCGTCGCGCGCATCCACGAGCTCGCCGGCGCCCCGTTCAACCTCGACTCCCCGCAGCAGCTCGGCCGCGTCCTCTTCGAGACGCTCGGCCTCCCCGCCGCCGCCAAGACCTCCACCGGCCACTGGTCCACCGCCGAGGACGTCCTGCAGGGCCTCGCCGCCGCGCACCCGATCGTCCCCGCCATCCTCGACTACCGCGCCGTCTCGAAGCTCAAGTCCACCTACGTCGACAAGCTCCCGCAGTGCATCGACCCGCGCGACGGCCGCGTCCATACCACCTTCCAGCAGGCCCTCACCGAGACCGGGCGCCTCTCCTCCGACAACCCGAACCTGCAGAACATCCCGATCCGCACCGACCGCGGCAAGCCCATCCGCGCCGCGTTCGTCGCGGCCGACGCCGACCACCTCCTCGTCTCCGCCGACTACTCGCAGATCGAGCTGCGGATGATGGCCTCGCTCTCGGGCGACGAGACGATGATCGACGCCTTCCGCCACGACGCGGACATCCACGCCGCCACCGCGGCGCGCGTCTACGGCATCGACGAGAAGGACGTCACGCGCGAGCAGCGCTCGCACTGCAAGCAGGTCTCCTTCGGCATCATCTACGGCATCTCCGCCTTCGGCCTCGCGCAGCGCCTCGGCATCGCGCGCCACCAGGCCGACGGCCTCATCAAGGCCTACTTCGAGATGTTCCCCGGCGTCCGCCGCTTCATGGACGAGACCATCGCGCGCGCCCGCCGCGACGGCTTCGTCTCGACGCTCCTCGGCCGCCGCCGCCCGCTGCGCGACATCTCCTCCCGCAACGCCACCGTCCGCGCCGCCGCCGAGCGCAACGCCGTCAACACCCCCGTGCAGGGCTCCGCGGCCGACCTCGTCAAGCTCGCGATGGTGCGCGTCCACGCGGCCCTGCGCGAGCGCGGCCTTCGCTCGCGCCTCGTGCTGCAGATCCACGACGAGCTCGTCCTCGACTGCCCGAAGGGCGAGGTCGCGGAAGTCTCCGCGCTCGTGAAGGAGGCGATGGAAAGCGCCCTCCCGCTCGCCGTTCCGCTCAAGGTCGACGTCGGCTCCGGCCCCGACTGGCTCGCCGCGCACTAGCCCCCCTTTCCCCTCCGTTCCATCCCCTCCCGCACCCATCATGTCCGTCTACTTCGTCTCCGG
>CAMOEO010000113.1 GCA_946612175.1 uncultured Verrucomicrobiota bacterium | reverse complement strand
GATGTGCGCGTCGTCCTGCACGAACCCGCGCACGCGCATGATGCCGTGCAGCGTGCCGCTCGGCTCGTTGCGGGCGCAGTGGCCGAACTCGGCGAGGCGCAGCGGCAGGTCCTTGTAGGAGCGCAGGCGGCTGTTGAAGATCTCGAGCGCGCCGGGGCAGTTCATCGGCTTCACCGCGAAGACGCGCTTCTCGCTCTCCGTGACGAACATGTTCTTCTGGTAGTGGCCCCAGTGGCCGCTGCGCTCCCAGAGCGAGCGCGGCATGATCGCGGGGGTGTTCACCTCCTGGTAGCCGTCCTTGCGGACCTTGTCGCGCATGTATTCCTGGAGGGCGACGTAGATCGCCCAGCCCTTCGGGTGCCAGAAGATCTGGCCCGGGTCCTCGGGGTCGAGGTGGAAGAGATCCAGCTCCACGCCGAGGCGGCGGTGGTCGCGGCGCTTCGCCTCCTCGATGCGGGCGAGCGTCGCGTCGATGTCCGCCTGCGACTCCGCGGCGATGCCGTAGAGGCGCTGCATCATCGGGTTGCGCGAGTCGCCGCGGTAGTAGGACCCCGCCACGGACGTGATCTTGAACGCCTTCACGCAGCCGGTCGAGGGCACGTGCGGCCCGCGGCAGAGGTCCCAGTAGTCGCCGCACTTGTAGAAGGAGATCGCCTCGCCCTCGGGGATGTCCGCGAGGCGCTCGATCTTGTAGGTCTGGCCGCGGCCTTCGAGGAACTTCCTCGCCTCCTCGCGCGACATCTCGATGCGCTCGAAGGGGTAGTCCGCCTTCGCGATCTCGGCCATCTTGGCCTCGATCGCCGCGAAGTCCTCTTCGCCGAGGCGGTGCTCGAGGTCGAAGTCGTAGTAGAATCCGTCGTCCGTCGAGGGTCCGATGTCGAGCTTCGCGTCGGGCCAGAGCTGGGTGACGGCGTATGCCATGACGTGCGCCGCACTGTGGCGCAGGGTCTTGATGTCCATGAATTCCTTGTGTTTCGGTTCGTGTTGCCCGCGGCGCGCCGTCGTCCGGACGAATGGACGGCCCACGCCCGCGGAATCGCGGGCAATTAAAGCGGAACGGAGAGGGAAAGTCAAGGCGATTCGTATGGCCTTCGTGCGCGCGCGAAAAAACGGGCTTGCGGCGGAGCGCGGCGTTGTGCTAGGATTGCGGGGCAACACCAGCACCCCGCCACGGGCGGGGTCCAGGAGCCTCCCGCAATGAAGCAAAACGAATACCTCGACAAGTTCATGGCCCAGTTCCCCTTCGAGGGCCTCACCTACGACGACGTCTCGCTCGTCCTCCAGTACGCGGACTTCCTGCCCGACACGACCGACCTCTCGACGCGCCTCACGTCCCGCATCCGGATCAACGTCCCCTTCCTCTCCGCCGCGATGGACACCGTGACGGAGGCCCCGATGGCCATCGCCATGGCCATGCTCGGCGGCATCGGCGTCATCCACAAGAACCTCACGATCGAGCAGCAGGCCGACCAGGTCGCCCAGGTCAAGCACCATCTCAACGGCCTCATCCACTCCCCCGTCGCGTTCCGAGCGGGGCAGACGCTCGACGAGATCCTCGCCGTGCGCGAGGAGAAGCGCTACAAGTTTTCCGGGTTCCCGATCCTCGACGACGCCGGCCGCGTGATCGGCGTGCTCACGAGCAAGGACATCGACTACGCCGAGGACACGGCGGCGAAGGTCGAGGACGTGATGACGAAGGATCCGATCACCGCACCCCAGGGCACGACGCTGCAGGAGGCCTACAAGATCATGCGCTCGGCGCGCAAGGGCAAGCTCCCGCTCGTCGACGGGGACGGCCGTCTCGTCGGCCTCTATTCGTTCACCGACGTGCGCGACCTCGTGGAGCAGAACCTCCCGATGGCCAACCGCGACGCGCAGTACCGCCTGCGCGTGGCCGCCGCGATCTCCGGCGGCAAGGACTACGAGCGCGCCCAGGCGCTCGCCGAGGCGGGGGCGGACGTGCTCGTCGTCGACTCCGCCCACGGCCACACCAAGGGCATCCTCGACATGGTGTCCTGGCTCGTGAAGAACCTCCCCGACGTCGACGTCATCGCCGGCAACGTCGCCACGGGCGAGGGCGCCGTCGCGCTCCGCGACGCGGGCGCCCACGCCGTCAAGGTCGGCATCGGCCCCGGTTCGATCTGCACGACGCGCGTCGTGTGCGGCGTCGGCGTCCCGCAGATCACCGCGGTCTACGAAGCGGCCAAGGCGCTGCAGGGCTCGGTCCCCGTGATCGCCGACGGCGGCATCCGCTACTCGGGCGACGTCCCGAAGGCGATCGTCGCCGGCGCCGAGACCGTCATGCTCGGCTCCATCCTCGCGGGCACGGAGGAGAGCCCAGGCGAGAAGATCATCCAGGACGGCCGCCAGTACGTCGTGTACCGCGGCATGGGATCGCTCGCCGCGATGCAGGCCTTCGAGGGCTCCCGCAAGCGCTACGGCCAGGGCCACCGCAAGATGAAGGACCTCGTCCCCGAGGGCATCGAGGGCATCATCCCCTACGCCGGCACGGTGCAGAAGGTCATGACGCAGTTCTGCGGCGGCCTCCGCTCGTCGCTCGGCTACAACGGAGCGCATTCCGTCGAGGAGCTGCACGACACGGGCCGCTTCGTCCGCGTCTCCCCGGCCGGCGTCAAGGAGGCCCACCCGCACGACATCCGCATCACGCGCGAGGCCCCCAACTACACCCGCTCGTAATCCCCCTCCCCTCACCCCGTTCCAACCCCGACAACCGCCATGAAGATCACCCACCTCCGCGCCAACCACTTCGACCGCCCGCTCGGGTGCGACCTCTCGAACCTCTCGCTCTCCTGGATTCCCGAGTCCGACAAGGCGAAGAAGGTCCGCCTCTCCCGCGTCCGCATCGCGCTCGACCCCGGCTTCAAGGTCGTCCTGCACGACTCCGGCCTTTCGGACCTCGACTCGATTTCCTACGCGCCGGGGCTCGACCTCGGGCCCTGCATCCGCTACTACTGGCGCGTCGACGCGATCGCGGACAACGGCGAGACGGCCTCCGCGGACTCGTGGTTCGAGACGGGCAGGATGGACGAGCCCTGGGAGGCGCAGTGGATCGCCCGCGACCTCGCGACGGCGAAGAAGCCCTCGACCGGCCACTTCCGCCTGCGCGGCTCGTTCACGCTCCCGAAGTCGGTCGCCCCCGCCGACGTGCGCGCCTACGTCGCCGCGCTCGGCGTCTTCGAGATCTTCGTGAACGGCGTTCGCGCCACGGACGAGGTGCTCCTGCCCGGCTACCACGACTATCTCAACCACGTCCAGACGATGGCGTTCGACCTCGGGCCCTTCCTGAAGCCGGGCCGGAACGAAATCAAGCTCCACGTCGGCAAGGGCTGGTACCGCTCCAAGATGGCCGGCTGGGAGAAGAACATCCCGACCTACGGCGACCAGTCCGCCGCGATCTGCGAGGTGCGCGCCGGCGCGAAACTGCTCGCGAAGACCGATGAAACGTGGGAAAGCGCGCCCTCGCCCGTCACGGAGAGCGAGATCTACTACGGAGAGGACTTCGACGCGCGCATCGCGGCGGCGCCGGCGAAGTGGACGCCCGCCGCGATCGTGCGGAAGCTCCCGCGCCGCGATCCGAAGAAGGCCGCCTACGACGACCGCGCGCGCCGCGTGGGTCCGCTCACGGACCGCTTCTCGCCGCCGATCCGCGTGACGGAGATTCTGGAA
The DNA here is from genome assembly GCA_946612175.1 of uncultured Verrucomicrobiota bacterium. GTDB lineage: Bacteria > Verrucomicrobiota > Kiritimatiellia > RFP12 > UBA3636 > UBA3636. The sequence continues at coordinate 5,020 of CAMOEO010000113.1, read as the reverse complement.
AAGCCCGACGTCATCCGCACCCCCAAGGGCGAGGTCGTCCTCGACTTCCGCCAGGAGATGACCGGCTGGGTCGAGGTCGTGAACCGCGCGCCGGCCGGCGCGACGTGGAGCCTCGAGGCGGGCGAGATTCTCGACGCCGACGGCAACTTCTTCCGCGACAACCTCCGCGGCGCCCGCGCGAAGTTCGTCTACACCTCCGCCGGCGAGATCGGCAAGGCCGTGCGCCCGCATTTCACGTTCTTCGGCTTCCGCTACGTCCGCCTCGAGGGCGTCGCAAACCCCGATCCGAAGGACTTCCGCGGGCTCGTGATCCACTCGGACCTGACGCGCACCGGAAACGTCGAGACCGGAAACAAGAAGCTGAACCGTTTCTTTCTCAACACCGTCTGGGGCCAGCGCGGCAACTTCCTCGACGTGCCGACCGACTGCCCGCAGCGCGACGAGCGCCTCGGCTGGACGGGCGACATCCAGGCCTTCAGCGGCACCGCGAGCTTCCACTACGACTGCGCGGCGTTCTTCAACAAGTTCGTCTGGGACATGATCGGGCTGCAGAAGGACAACCTCGGCAGCGTGCCCTTCACCGTCCCCGAGCCCGTGCAGTGGTGGGTCGACCGCCGCAGCCACGGCTCCGCCGCATGGGGCGACGCCGCGACGGTCGTCCCGTGGACCGCCTACGTCCGCACCGGCGACCGGGAGCTGCTGCGCAAGATGTATCCCGCGATGAAGATGTGGGTCGACTACATCCAGACGCGCGACGACACGCACGACGGCGGCAGGCGCCTCTGGCTCCGCGACCACCACTTCGCCGACTGGCTCGCGCTCGACAACTACAAGGACCCGCTCTCGTCGTGGGGCGGCACGGACCACTTCTATATCGCCTCCGCCTACTACGCGCGCTCGACCGAGCTCACGCTCCGCGCCGCCGAGGTCCTCGGGCTCTACGAGGACGCGGAGAGATACCGCGCGCTCCTCGCCGAGATCAAGGACGCGATCCAGAAGGAATACTTCTCGCCGAACGGCCGCTGCGTCGTCGACACGCAGACCGCCTACGTCGTCGCGCTCGCGTTTGACCTCGTGCCGAAGGCGTGGCGCAAGCGCTGCGCTGACACGCTCGCGAAGAAGATCGAAGCGAATAAGTGGGCGCTCGACACCGGCTTCGTCGGGACGCACCTGCTGTGCCTCGTCCTCGGCGCGAACGGCTACGCCGACATCGCCTACAAACTGCTCCTGCGCGAGGAGTATCCGAGCTGGATCTACGAGGTGGACAGCGGCGCCACGACCGTGTGGGAGCGCTGGAACGGGCAGGGCCCGGCCTCGCGGCCGGAGTTCCTGTCGATGAACAGCTTCAACCACTACGCCTACGGCGCGGTGGCGGAGTGGATGTATCGCGGCGTGTGCGGCCTCGAGCCGGACGAGGCCGCGCCGGGCTTCCGGCATGTGTTCCTGCGTCCGGTCCCGTGCGCCGAGCTCGGCCGCGCCAAGGCCGTCTACGACTCGCCCTGCGGCCGCTGGGAGAGCGGATGGGCCTGCGGCAAGGACGGCAAGGTCGCCTACCGCTTCCGCGTGCCCTTCGGCTGCACCGCGACGCTCGAGCTGCCCGGCCAGGCGCCGCGCGAGCTCGATCCCGGCGTCCACAAGTTCAGGATCTGATTCCCGACGCCCCCGGCGCCGCCGTGGCGGCGGAACCCGCCTTCTCCCCGCATCGCGCCGCAGGAAAAGGAAGGCCCCTCCCCTTCCCCGCCACCGACCTTTCCCGCACATGGAACCCCATACCGACCACTACCGCGTCCGCTCCTACGAATGCACGCCCGACGGGCGCCTCCGCGCGACGCAGCTGCTGAACTACTTCCAGGAGACCGCCTCCGAGCACGCCCGGCTCCTCGGCTTCGACTTCCCCGTCATCGACGAGGCCACCGGCGCCCGCGGCGCATGGGTGCTCTCGCAGCTTCGCGTCCGCATCGACCGCGCGCCGCGCTGGCGCGACACGGTCGCCGTAACGACCTTCCCCTACGGCGTGCGCTCCCTCACCGCCAACCGCGACTTCCTCTTCGCGCTCGAGGACGGCACCCCGTGCGGCGTCGCCTCGACGCGCTGGATGGTCATCGATCCCGCCGCGCGCAAGGCCGTGCGCATCCCCGCCTACGTCGCCTCCTTCGACTTCGCCCGCGAACCCGTGTTCGGACCGGGCGATCCCTTCGCCCGCCTCCGCCCGCCCGCGGAGGCCGCCGCGGGGGAGACGGTGCGGACCTACCGCGTGATGCGCTCGCACATCGACCTGAACGGGCACGTCAACAACGTCCACTACGCCGACTGGATGCTCGAGAGCATGCCCGACGAGGCCGTCCGCGGGCGCCGCGTCGCGGAGCTCGAGATCGTATTCCGTTCGGAGACGCTCTACGGCGAGACCGTCGAGACGATCTCCGCCCCCGTCGGCCCGGACGCCTGGTTCCACCGCGTCCGCGCCCCCGGCGGCGCCGATCACATCCTCGCCACCTCCCGCTGGACCGCAGCCGAGGAGTGAGCCCCGGGCCGAGGCCCCGTGGCGCCGCCGCACGTCCCCCGCCCCCGCGGGAGAAACGCGACGCCCCGCGCGCCGGACGGCGTGCGGGGCGTGCGTTCGCGCAAGCGCGACCTAGGTCCTACTTCTTCGCGGGCTTCTTCGCAGGAGCCTTCTTCGCAGGAGCCTTCTTCGCGGGGGCCTTCGCGGCGGGCTTCTTCGCAGGAGCCTTCTTCGCGACGGGCTTCTTCGCGGGAGCGGCCTTCTTCGCGGGAGCGGCCTTCTTCGCGACCGGCTTCTTCGCGGGGGCGGCCTTCTTCGCGGGAGCGGGCTTCTTCGCGGGGGCGGCCTTCTTCGCAGGGGCCTTGGCGGCGGGCTTCTTGGTGGGCATTTCTGGTTCCTTTGTTTGTTTCCCGCCGGCTGTAGATTTTCGCCTGGCGGCTTGCGGACGTTCTCGCGACCCTTCCCGCACTTGCGGGGCGGGCGCCGCGCGAAAGGTGGGGTACGCGAATTCGTCCAGTGGCGGCGCTCTGAGTGCTTAATACAATTTTCCGGAATGTTTGTAAAGGAAAAAATGCAAAAAGGTTCCGTCGTCTGCGAAAAACGGGTTTCCGGCGCCCCGCGGAACGGCCTTTCGAACGGTCATGCGTCGCGCGGAAGGAGGCGGGAGGAAAGGATCACGACCGCGATGCCAAGCCACTGCCACGCGGTGACGCGCTCGCCGAAAAAGGCCACGCCGACGGCCGCCGCGACGAGCGGCGGAAGATACTCGAGGAAGCTCAGGTGCGAGAGCGAGACGCCTTTCTGCGCCTCGTTCCATCCCAGGAACGCGACGCCCGTCGGAAAGACCGCGAGGAACAGCGTGCAGCCCCACTCGACGCGGGTCCGCGGCGGCGTGATCGCCGCGCCGCGCACGAGCTGGTACGCGAGCAGCCACAGCCCGCCGAAGAGCACCGTCCACGCCGTGAACGGCAGTCCCCCGAAGCGCCGCGCCAGCGGCCGTCCCCACGCGGTGTAGACCGCCCAGCACAGGCCCGAGAGGAAGACCAGCAGGTCGCCGCGCGACACCGCGCCGAGCCGCAGCCCCGTGCCGTCGAGCGCCCGCAGCACGAGCAGGCTGCCCGCGAAGCCGACCGCCACGCTCGCGACGTGCCGCCACGTCGTCCGCGCGCCCCCGAGCATCGAGAGCACGAGCACCTGCATCGGCACCCACGCCTCCAGCAGCGACGCGTTCACCGACGCGACGCTCTCCTGCGCGACGAACAGCAGCTGCGCCATCGCCGCGGACCCGACGAGCCCGAGCCCCGCCAGCGCGAGCCAGTCGCACGCGCCCCGCGGCACCATCGCGCGGCCGCGCAGCGCGAACCCCGCCGCGAACAGGATCGGGGACGCGAGCAGGTAGCGCGACATCCCGACCGACGCCGGCGCCATCGCGCCCTCCTTCATCAGCAGGTCGCCCACCGGGAACATCGCGCCCCAGCACACGATCGACGCCGCGGCCCACAGCCACGCCGCGACGCTCCCCTTCCCTTCCTCCTTCGAGCCAGGCATCGGGGTCCCCCTAGAACGGCCACTCCGGCGCGTCGGAGGCGTCGAGCCCCGCCCGCACCGCCGCGGACTCGAGCGCGCGTCCCGCGGCCGAGAGCGCCTCCTCGGCGCGCCTCTGGTCCGGCCCGAGCGTGGCCGCCGCGCGCTCGAATTCCTCCGGCCCCTTCGCCGCCGCGTCGGCTAGCCGCTTCATGACGACCCCCGCCAGCCGGCAGCCCTCGACCTGCGCGGCATGCGCCGCCCGCACGTCCTCCGGCAACCCCGAGACGTCGAGCCCGCGCAGCCCGAGGAAGAGCGTCCGGATCGCCGCGAAGCGCGCCTCCGCCCCCGCGGCGCCGCCGGCCGCGCGCCCGAGGTCCGCCTCCGCCTCGCGCAGCAGCGCGGCGAAGCGGTCGAGGTAGCGCTTCACGGGCGGGTTGGGCGAGGCGTCCGCAGCCGTCCCGCCGGCGATGCGCCGCATGGCGGCCTCCGTCGCGGCCTCCGGCCAGCGCGCCGCCGCCTCCCGGCACCGCGCCCCGGCCGCGCGCGCCTCGCGCAGCAGCGCCGCCTGGTCGTCGCGCAGCCGCTCCGCGCGGTGGCCCGCCTCCCAGACGAGAACGGCCTGGCGGTCGCGGCGCTGCGGCTCCGGAAGCGATGCCGACGCGGCAAACTGCTCCAGCGTCGAGGCGAGCCCCTCCCTCGCGCGCAGGTAGCCGTCGAGCGCCGCCAGGAATCCGGGCGGGCATCCCGTGCGCGACACTCTCCGGATCCGTCCGACCGTCTCCCGGATCAGCTCCGCGGCACGGGCGGGGTTTTCGGCCAGCGCGTTCTCCGACTCGAGGCTCCGCGCGAGCATCGCCTCGTGCATCAGAAGGGACTTCAGCGCGATCTCCGCGCCGCCGCCGCCGGGCCGTGTCGCCGTGAACGCCGTCGGCGGGCGCGTCGGGCCCGTCGTCCTCCCGTTCCGCCAGCGCTCGACCAGGGCCGCCGTGTCGG
>CAMOEO010000112.1 GCA_946612175.1 uncultured Verrucomicrobiota bacterium | reverse complement strand
GGAGGAGCAGGGCTACACGCTGCCGGCCGACGTCATCCGGCGGCTGTTCCTGTGAAACCGCACGCGAAGTTCGCGGAGTTGGTCTTGGTAATCGGCACGCGGAGTCCGCGGAGTTCGCGGAGTGGAGAAGAAATCGATGAAGGAAATCAACGCAATCACGCAAGACATCCTGAATGCGGCGTTCAAGCTGCACACGATGTATGGGCCCGGGTTGTACGAAAGCGCCTACGAGCTGCTGATGCAGATCGAGTTGCAGCGATCCGGCCACAGGGTCGAGCGGCAGAAGCCGGTCTCGATCGAACACGAAAGTATCGTAGTCGACAATGCGTTTCGGCTCGATCTTCTCGTCGACGGGCTTGTCGTGGTGGAACTCAAGTCCTGCGAGCAGCAGGCTCCGGTATTCGCCAAGCAACTCAAGACCTATCTGGTGCTTTGCGGCAAACCCGTCGGCCTTCTGATCAATTTCGGCCAGACTTCGCTGAGGAACGGCATCGAGCGCGTCGTGAATCATTATGACGGCCCCGCTCTTCCGTCGCGGATCGGAATCCCAAGATGAATACTCCGCGGCCTCCTTGAACACCGCGTAAGACCATCCCCTAACAGAACTCCGCGGCCTCCGCGAACTCCGCGTGAGACCATCCCGAAACAGAACTCCGCGGCCTCCGCGAACTCCGCGTGAGACTATCCCGAAACAGAACTCCGCGGCCTCCGCGAACTCCGCGTGAGACATAGAAATGCCCTGGCCACCACCACAACCTCCCGTCTCCCTCCGCGTGTCGATGGCGTCCTCCTACGCCTCCAAGCTCGCGCTCTTCCGCGCGCGCTTCGCGTGCCGCGCGGACGCCTGGGCGAGGCGCTGGACGAGCCGGAACACGGGCCGCAGCGGCTTCGCCCCCGCGTGCGGCAACGAGTGGCGCCCGGGCTTCTGCCTCAAGCCCTCCAAGCGCTGCTCCGCGTGCCGCCATCGCGCGTGGCTCCCGCTCACGGACGAGATCGTCCGCTGGCACCTCCTCGGTGCGACGCCGTCCGGCAGGCCCTTCGCCCTCGGCGGCTATCCGATCCTGATCGGAGACGATGCCCGCGTGGCGGCGTTGCAAGTCCCCGCGACCGCTCATCCGCGCGGCTCGCCGGACTTGCGGCGTGAGATTCAAAACGCAGGAGACGTGGCGGAGCAAGGGCCTCTGCGCTCTCTGCGTGAGATACAAAACGCGGGGGAGATGGCGGAGCAAGGGCCTCTGCGCTCTCTGCGTGAGATTCAAAACGCGGGGGCGGCGATGGGCATCTCGCCGACAATCACATCTGCCGTGGACGGCAAGGGGTTCGTCCTCTGGTGGTTCTTCTCCTCGCCGGTCCCGGCTGGGCTGGCCCGCTCGCTCGTCTCCGCGTGTCTCACGGCCGCGCGCCGCGCGGGCGCGCCCGTTCCCTTCTCCGCGTGGGACGGAATCCTCCCCGAGCAGGCGACGCTACCCGTCACGGGCCCCGGCGTTCCGGTCCCGCTGCCGCTCCAGGGCGAGGCGCGCCGCCGCGGCCTCGGCGTGCCGCTCGACCCCGTCACGCTCGCGCCCGCGCCGGATCCGTGGGTCGCGCTCTCCGCCGCGCCGGTCCTCGATCCTCCGCGTGTCGAGCGGATCGTCGAATCGGCGCGGGGGCGGCTGTACCCGGTCGCGTCGGTCGACCGGGAGCAATGCACAATGCAAAATGCAAAATGCAAAATGAACAATGCCGGGAGTCAGAACATTGTGCATTCCGCATTGTGCATTGTGCATTCCCGCGTCAGCGGGACCCTCTCGGACCGTCTCCGCATCCCGCTCGCGGAGCTGCCGCATGGCGCGGCTGCTGCGCTGGAGGAGACGGCCGCGTTCCTCTCGCCGGTGTTCGAGGACGCCGAGCGCACGCGCCGTCCCGTCCGCGGCATCCCGCGCATCGAGTCCCATGCCCGCATCGAGGCGATGCCGATCGACCGCAAGGCGGCGGTCCGGCGCAAGGTCGCCGAGTGGGTGCGCGACGTATCCGCGGAGGCGATGCCGGGCGTTGTCGGGTCGGTCCTCGCGGCGCAGATCGCGGACGGGACGATCGTTCCGGCGGACGAGGCGCAGCGCGACGCCATCCAGCGGGACGCGCTGGCGTTCTTCCGGTATGCGTTCGGCCGGATCGTGCCTCTTCCCGACGACCGATACCTCTACTTCTGTCCGGATCCGCGCAGCCGCGCGCGCGGCGTCTCGAACGCGGAGGCGTGGGCGGAATACGCCATCCACGGCGCGACGAACGGGACGGGAGTTCCCGTTCCGGGAAAACCATGGAACGGCCGAGCGCACAATCCGCACAAACGCGAGAACCTCGACAGAATCGAACCAACCGTCCGTGAAAACGCCTGCGTCGTCAACACGAAGCGGTTCGGAGATGGTTCGCGGATCCCGATCAGCATCAGCTTTCTCGGCGAGACGCACAGAGGGACGAACCTCGAGGTCGTCGTCCGGCTTGACGACGGCGGAAATGCTCGCGCGGACGTATTTGCCGTGACATTCGAAGCATCGGCGAAGGGACGGAGCAAGTTGGCTCGTGAGAGAGAAAAAGAAACGCCCCAGCTGATGCCACTCGCCGGAGCCGCAGAACAGATGGCACGTGGGAGAGTGGCTTCCTCCACTCCGTCTGCGTCGCAAATCAGTCAACCACATTCCGAAGCCGAAGTCAAGCAAGAATTGGCAATGGCCGCTGCGAATGGTCCGAGCGAGGAGCCATGTCTCTCCCTTCCCCGAGGCTGCATCGAGGCCGCGCGGGCGGCGCTGCGGCGGATGGGCGCGGAGCTTCGCGTGCGGGACGAACGGGAAGAGGGGGAAGCGCTGGAGGCCGCGTTCCAGGGCGAGCTGCGGCCGGAGCAGAAGGCCGCGGCGGAGGCGATGATGCGGCACGACGCCGGCGTGCTGGAGGCGGGGACGGCGTTCGGCAAGACGGTCCTCGCGGCGTGGATGGTCGCGGCGCGCCGGCGGAGCGCGCTCGTCATCGTGAACCGCGTCACGCTCCAGCGCCAGTGGATCGCCCGGCTCGCGCAGTTCCTCGGCCTGCGCGAGCGCGACATCGGCCGCATCGGCGGGGGCGCGCGCCGCCGCGCGACGGGACGGATCGACGTGGCGATCCTGCAGAGCCTCCTTCGCCGGCCCGATGCCGCGCTTCGCGCGATGCGCTACGGGTTCGTCATCGTTGACGAGTGCCACGGCCTGCCGGCGGCGACGTTCGAGCGCGTGGCGGACCGCTTCCGCGCGCGCTTCTTCCTCGGGCTCTCGGCAACGCCCGTGCGGCGCGACGGGCGCCATCCCGTCATCGAGCAGCAGTGCGGCCCCGTGCGCCACCGCGTGCCGGCTCTCGACCTTGCGCGCGAGGCGCCGTTCCGTCACGTCGCGATCGTGCGGCCGACCGCCTACGCGCCCTCGGAGGAGCTCCGCGCCGCCGCGGTCGCGCGCGGCGAACGCTCGCCGCCGTGGGCCGCGATGTGCACCGAGCTCTGCGCCGACGAGGCGCGCAACGCGCTTCTCGTCGCGGACGCCGCCACGGCCGTTGCCGAAGGCCGCTCGCCCGTCGTTCTCACCGACCGCCGCGACCATGTCGCCGCGCTCGCCGCCGCGCTGCGCGAGCGCGGCGTCCCGCATGTCTTCGAGCTCGTCGGCGGGCTCGGCGCGAAGGCGCTCGCCGCCGTCTCCGCCGAGATCGCCGCCGTGCCGGCGGGGGAGGGAAGGGCGCTCGTCGCCACCGGGCCGCTCCTCGGCGAGGGGTTCGACGACCCGCGGCTCGACACGCTCCTGCTGGCGACACCGCTCTCGTGGCGGGGGCGCCTCGCGCAGTACGCCGGGCGCCTCCACCGCCGCTTCGAAGGCAAGCGCGAGGTGCGCATCTACGACTACGCCGACCTCGCCGTGCCGTCGCTCGCGCGGATGTTCGACCGGCGCGTCGAGGCCTACGACGCGATCGGCTACACGGTGCGGATGCCCGTCACGGCGGTGGCGGGGTGGCCGGACGGCGTCCCGGTCCCGCTCGACCCGGCGTGGAGCGAAACCTACGCCGCGAGCGCGCGGCGGCTCTGCGCGGACGGCGCCGACGCGCAGCTCGCGGAGCTCTTCGTCCGCGCCGCGTGGAGCGCACCGCCGGAGGGCATCGCCGAGGTCCTGCGCGCCCGCAGCGCGGCCGAGGCGTTCCTCTTCCGGCGGCTCGAGACGCTCCCTGCCGCGCGCGGGCGCTTCGCGCTCAACGCGGCGCTGCCGATCCCCTTCCGCGGCGGCGCGACGCTCGAGGTCGACCTGCTCTGCCGCGACGCGCGCCTCGCCGTGGAGCTCGACGGCGCGCGGCACCTCTCCGAGGAGAGCTACCGCCGCGACCGCGAGAAGGACCTCGCGCTGCAGCGCCACGGCTGGCTCGTCCTGCGCCTCCTCGCCTCCGACGCCACCGCGCGCCTCGGCGACGTCCTCGACGCGATCCTCCCGCTGCTCGCGCCCGGGCCGGGCGCCCCGCCGGCGACGCCCCCGGCTACTTCTTCATGAGCGCGAAGAATCGCTCCTCGTAGGCCTGGAACACGTTGTGCCGCTGGAGCAGCGCGCCGAGGCGCTTCACGAGCGAAGGGTCGCGCGCCGCGGCGGCGAACCCCTCCTCGATCTCCTGCCGGACCTCGGGCGAGAGCCCGCCCGCCGCGCCGTGCTCGAAGAGCTTCTTCGCCGCCATGTCGCGGATGTTCTTGCGCGCCGAGCGGTTCACCACCTCCCAGAAGAGGCGGACGAGGCTCACGTCCCACGGCTCGTCGACCCCGCGCACCAGCGCGAGGAACGGGTCGTTTCGCTCCTTGACGTCTTTCCCGACGTCCTCCAGCACCGCCTCGATCGGACGCGTCACCGTCTCCTCCGAGAACGACTCGCGCTTCAGCGTGTATCCGTAGCGCAGGATGTGCACGTCGTCCTCGTGCTCGGCGAGCCACTGCACGTACTTGCGCGCCTCCTCGCCGAACCCGTCGAGCAACATCTCGGAATACGCCGAGGGCGTGATGATCTGCGGCTTGAGCAGCTTCATCCGGCCCGTGCGGACGTGGCACTTGCCCACGCTGTCCATCAGCTCCGACACCACGATGTAGTTCAGCAGGGTGTTGCCGAACGTCTCCAGCATCCCGGAGGGCGGGACGAGGATTTCGGTGTTCGCGACCGCGTAGCGGAAGTCGAGGGAGGCATCGTCGCTCATGGCGGGAGGGGAGAATACCAGAAACCGGGGCGGAAAGAAAGCGGTTTCCGCGCCGCCGCGCCCGCGCCGCGCGCGCCGCGTTTGCCCCGGCCGCCCCCGCTGTGGTAGAATCCCCCCGCATGAACGAGAACGTTCCACAGCACGTCGCGATCATCATGGACGGCAACGGCCGCTGGGCCAAGGCCCGCGGCCTCCCCCGCCTCAAGGGCCACGAGGCCGGCGCCGAGTCCGTCCGCCGCGTCCTCCGCGCCGCGAAGAAGTTCGGCGTCCGCTACGTCACGCTCTACGCCTTCAGCGTCGAGAACTGGTCCCGCCCCGCGCTCGAGGTGCAGGGCCTGATGCGGCTGCTGCAGTTCTTCCTCAAGCGCAACGAGCACGAGCTGCACGAGAACGAGACGCGCCTCCGCGTCATGGGCCGCCGCTCCGACCTGCCGCCCGCCGTCGACCGCGCCCTCGCCGAGCTCGAGGCCGCCACCGCGAAGTACCCCGACCGCGAGCTGATCCTCTGCCTCTCCTACGGCGGCCGCACCGAGATCGCCGCCGCCGCCCGCTCCCTCGCCGAGGACGCCGCCGCCGGCCGCCTCGACCCCGCCTCGATCGACGAGCACGCCGTCGCCTCCCGCCTCTACCTGCCGGACGTCCCCGACCCCGACCTCATCGTCCGCACCAGCGGCGAGGAGCGCCTCTCCAACTTCCTGCTCTGGCAGGCCGCCTACGCGGAGTTCCACTTCACGCCCGTCCTCTGGCCCGACTTCGGCGAGGAGGACTTCAAGGCCGCGCTCGACGCCTTCGCCGCGCGCCACCGCCGCTTCGGAGGGGTCTAGCCATGCTCCGGCACCGCATCATGACCGGCGTCGCCGTCTGCGTCGTCTGCTTCGGGATCCTCTTCTTCTTCCCCGCGTGGATGCACCTGCTGCTCCTGCTCGCCATCTTCGCCATCGCGCAGCTGGAATGGGGCGACATGGTCCGCGGCGCCGGCCACCGCTACGAGTTCTGGGCGACGACGCTCTGCGGCGGCGCCTTCCTCCTCGCCACCGCCGTGGAGTCCCCCCTCGCGCTCGACCGCATGGCCCACATCGCCTGGCTCCCCGACCCGACCGAGCCCGGCCGCATGGACCTCTCCGCCTTCCTCCTCGCCCTCACGCCCGCGCTGCTGCTCGCGATCGGGGTCCTCCGCCGCCGCACCGAGCGCGCGATGGAGTCCTTCGCGCTCTCCTTCGCCGGCTTCTGGTACGTCGCGGTCCTGCTCTCCTTCCTCGTCCGCCTCGCCTTCGAGTGGCCGGTCCTCGAGGAGGGCCGCACGAACTACACCGGCCGCATCATGCTGCTGCTCTTCATCGTGCTGGTGAAGACGGCGGACATCGGCGCCTACACCTTCGGCCGCCTCTGGGGCCGCCGCAAGCTCATCCCGGAGATCTCCCCCGGAAAGACCGTCGAGGGGCTCGCCGGCGGCTACGCCTTCTCCCTTACCGCGGGCCTCGTCTTCTGGGCCATCCTCCGCTGGGGCTTCGGCGACGGCCGCCTCGGCCAGCTCGACTTCCCGTTCGTCCACGCGGTCGCCCTTCCGCTCCTGCTCGCCACCACCGGCGTCCTCGGCGACCTCGCGGAATCGCTCGTCAAGCGCTCGGTCGGCGTCAAGGACTCCTCCTCCCGCTTCCCCGGCATGGGCGGCATCCTCGACATCCTCGACTCCCTCCTCTTCTCCGCCCCCTTCATGTACGCCTACGTCGTCTGGTTCGTCCGCTAACCCCCAACCCCACCTCCCCTCCCATGAACCTCGCCCCGTTCCAGTCCCCCCTCGCCGCCCTGAACGACCTGCGCGCCGCCGCGCGCGGCTCGAAGGACAGGGTCGCCCTCGCGTGGGAGCGCGAGGACGGCAACGTCTACCGCTTCGACGTTCCCCTGCCCTCCCGCATCGCCCCGAAGGCGCTCCCGGAGGTCCGCCGCCTCGTCGACCGCGTCGCCAAGTTCGTCCTCTGGGCCGCCGGCGGCTGGCGCCTCCGCATCGCCGGCCCCGACGCGATCGTGAAGCCGATCGTCGCCGCCTACACGGCGAAGGGCGCCCGCGCGTTCGACGTCGGCTTCTTCACCGACCTCTACGCCCGCCCGCTCGTGGCGGAGGTCGTCCCGCTCGCCAAGGTGCCGCGCACGGAGGAGCGCCGCGTCGTCGTGAACAACAACACCGACGGCAACCGCATCGGCTTCGACCTCGGCGCGAGCGACTTCAAGATCTCCGCCCTGAAGCGCGGCAAGGTCGTCTTCTCCAAGGAGTTCCCCTGGGATCCGCGCAACCAGCCCGACCCGGAGTACCACTACCAGAAGCTCACGGCGGGCCTCAGGGAGGCCGCCGCCGCGCTCGGCGGCAGGGTCGATGCCATCGGCGGCTCCACCGCCGGCACGCTCGTCGGCAAGCGCCTCGGCCCCGCCTCGCTCATCCGCGCCGTTCTGGAGAAGGCTCCGGAGAAGAAGGCCGTCGCCCGCGGCCTCTTCGAGCGCATCGAGGCGGACTGGAAGGTGCCGTTCGAGGTGTTCAACGACGGCGACGTCACCGCCCTGGCCGGCGCGATCGCGATGAAGCGCACGGGCATCCTCGGCATCGCCATGGGCTCCTCCGAGGCCGCCGGCTACATCGACCCGAGCGGCGCGCTCACCGGCCGCATCAGCGAGCTGGCGTTCGCGCCCGTCGACCTCAACCCGGACGCCGCGTGCGACGAGTGGAGCGGCGACGCCGGCGTCGGCGCGATGTACTTCTCGCAGCAGGCGACGAACCATCTCGCCCAGTGCTTCGGCATGAAGTTCCCGAAGGACATGAAGCTCCCGGAGCGCCTCAAGGCCGTCCAGGCCGCGATGGAGAAGCGCGAGGAGGCCGCGCTCAAGGTCTACCTCATGATCGGGCGCTACCTCGCCAACGCCGCCGCGTGGTACCACGAGTTCTACGACTTCTCGAACCTCATGATCCTCGGGCGTGTCACGAGCGGCTTCGGCGGCGACATCCTCCTCCAGACCGCCCGCATGGGCCTCGAGGCCCTCTCCCCCGCCCTCGCCGAGAAGATCGACATCTTCATGCCCGACGAAAAGGCCCGCCGCCTCGGCCAGTCCGTCGCCGCCGCCCAGATCCCCTCCCTCGCGTAGCGGCGGCGGCCGCCGCGCAGCCCCCGGCCAATCCACCGAATTCTATCCAAATTTTCTTTTGTAATTTCAATATTTATTTTCTATCTTGATTTCTCCCGTTTTCCGTGCTATCCTTCCCCCCATGCCCTACGGATACGCCCCCACCTCACGCTACCGCTGGCGCGCGGCCCGCGAGCCGACCTTCCACCACGGTCCCCTCTCCCGTGCCGCGGAAGAGCACTATTCCGGGATCTTCGAGCTCGGCCTTCTGGAGATGGCCGTCGTCTTCTGGCCCGTCACGCTCGGCCTGCTCGCGCTCTCCGGCCTCGCGCTCGGCCTCGGCCACCTCCTTTCCCGCGCCCAGGCCCGCGGCCGTGCGCGCGC
>CAMOEO010000111.1 GCA_946612175.1 uncultured Verrucomicrobiota bacterium | reverse complement strand
GCGTCCGCGTACACCCGCAGGTCCCGGATGGCCATGGTCTCGAAGAGAAGTCCGATGAGGAATCTTCAACCCGGCATTTGAGGAATCTTCAACCCGGCATTTGAGGAAGTTCCGATTCGGAGGTCCTTCGCAGCCGTCATCGCCGCAGCCGACATCGCGACGCAATCGACGAAATCGGGCGCCCCCGGCCCCCGAAGGCTCAAGGGGAGAAAAGCCCGACTTCGTCGACTTTGTCGATTGCGTCGATTGCGTCGAAAGGCCGGTCTCCGGGGAAAGTCGCCCCCGGATGACGGCTACTGATGCACACTTCTTCTGAAATCAAAAAAGTGTGCAGTATTTTTCTAACAAAGAAACCGCACACTTTTGTTGAATCAATAAAAGTGTGCATTTTTTTTATTGACATTGGCGAATCCTTGTGGGAGAATGGCGGCGGTTTCAACCCCAAGGAGGCCTTCCGTGTTTTTCGGACGCGAGTATTACCTCGGGCGGCTCGCGGAGCTGCTCGCCAAGCCGATGGCGTCGGTCGTCACGTGCCGCGGGCGACGACGCGTCGGCAAGTCCACGCTCTTCGAGGAGTTCGCCCGGCGCAACGGGTGCCGCTTCCTCAAGATCGAGGGACTGACGCCCGGGAAACGCATCCGCGACGAGGACCAGCGCACGGCGTTCGGGCAGCAGCTGGCGCGGCAGAGCCGGCTGCCGGAGGTCGTGCCGTCCAGCTGGCCCCAGGCGTTCCAGCTGGCGGACAGCGCCATCTCCGACGAAGGATGGACCGTCCTGCTGCTCGACGAGATTTCGTGGATGGGAAGCCGGTCCCGGACGTTCGCCGCGGATCTCAAGGTCGCGTGGGACAACCTGTTCCGGAAGCACGGCCGGCTGATCCTGGTCCTGTGCGGGTCGGTTTCGTCGTGGCTCACGGAAAACATCGTGAAGAGCACGGGGTTCCTGGGCCGGCGGTCGCTCGACTTCGTCCTGCCGGAGCTGCCGGTCTCCGATGCGGTGAAGTTCTGGGGCGAGGCGGCGGGGCGGCGCTCGTCGCGCGAGATTCTCGACACGCTGGCCGTGACGGGCGGCGTGCCGCGCTATCTGGAGGAGATGAACCCCGCGCTTCCGGTCGACGAGAACATCCGCCGGACGTGCTTCCTTCCGGACGGGTATCTCTTCGCGGACTTCGAGAACATCTTCGACCGCGTGTTCGGGCGCAAGGCCCGCCGCAAGCGCCAGATCCTCGGAGCGCTCGCGGACGGCCCGAGGACCGTCTCGGAGGTCGCGGCCGCGCTCGGACTGGAGCGAAACGGCATGCTCTCGGCGGACCTCCTGGAACTCGACACGGCGGGCTTCGTGGCCGCCGACCGCGGGCTCAATCCCGCGACGGGCGAGCAGGCGCTCCAGATCCGCTACCGGGTCAAGGACTGCTATTCGCGCTTCTACCTCCGCTATGTCCTGCCCGAGAGGGAGCGCATCGAAAAGGGGCTGTTCGACGCCATGCCGCTCTCGACGCTGCCCGGCTGGGAGACCTTGCTCGGCCTCCAGTTCGAGACACTCGTCGCGAACAACCTCAAGTCGCTTCTTCCCCACCTCGGGCTCTCTGGCGTGAACATCCTTTCCGCCGCGCCGTGGATCCGCCGCGGCGGGCGCGGCGAGGGCTGCCAGATCGACCTGCTGGTCCAGACCGAGTCGTCCGCCTACGTGGTGGAGATCAAGCGCCGCCGCGAGATCCCCGCGAGCATCGTCGACGAGGTGCAGGCGAAGATCGACCGGCTCCCGCTCCGGCGCGGCCTTTCGGTCCGGACCGCGCTCGTCTACGACGGGGAGCTGGCGCCGTCCGTCGTTCGCCGGGGGTGGTTCGACTTCCTCGTCCCGGCCGACACGCTGCTGGCGTCGTAGCGCATGGCGAATCGCAGCCGCGGCGCGGGGGAAGCAGCCGCCGCCCCCGGCCGGGAGCGGCCGTTCATCCGCAGGGGCGCTCCGACGCGCGGGAACGCGCGGGGAGGAACGTGCGGCGGAGGAGAAGGAGGCCGCCGCCGAGGGCGTAGGCGAGCGTGAGCCCCATGTAGCACAGCGCCATCGCGCCCGCGCAGGTCTTCGCCCAATCCGCCGCGGGCACGCCCTCCGGGCCGGCGAACCCCACGAGCGGGAACGCGACGCCGAAGAAGACGACGTAGGCCGCCTCGCGCAGCCCCATGCCGTTGATCGAGACGGGCAGCGCCTCGAGGATGCAGACGAGCGGCGCGAACACGCAGTACCACGCGAACGGGACGGGGATGCGCAGCGCGCGCCCGACGGTCCAGATCGCCACGAACACGAGGAACTGGAACAGGAGCGAGAGCGCGAACGCGCGCAGCGGCACGGACGGCCGCCGCGCGTACGCGGCGACCGACGCGAGGAAGCGGTCCGCGATCGCGAGGGCGCGCTCCCGCGCCGAGCCGGGTAGGATCCGCAGCAGCCGCCGCAGCAGCCCCTGCCCGAAGACGAAAAGGACGAAGATCCCGAGGAACGCGACGAAGAACGCGACCGGGACGAGCAGCCACGGCCAGTGCTCCCGCGGGACGAACCGCAGCCCGGCGAGCGGGAAGACGAACCCGAGGAAGGACATCGCGAGGAACCCCGACAGCCGGTCCATGAAGACCGACGCCGTCCCGCGCACCGCGCTGCCGCTCTTCGCGCCGATGTCCGCGATGCGGTAGAGGTCCCCGCCGACGTTCGACGGCAGGAAGAAGTTGCAGAACGACGCGATCCAGTGGCTCGCGAAGAGCTTGCCGACGGACACGTCCAGCCCGTCCGCCCGCAGGAACAGCCGCCAGCGGACCGACGAGAGCCCCATGTTCGCGAACGCGATCGCGAAGAAGAGCGGCGGCCAGCGCCAGTCCATCCGCGCGAACAGCTCGGCGAACGCCTTTCCGTCCACCTTGCGGTAGAGCAGGAGGAGCAGCAGCGCCGTGACGGCGAGCTTGAGCCCCGTCTTCGCGCAGCGTCTCGCCTTCGCGTCCATGCGGCGTCCTCCCCTGCCCCGCCCGCGCTACGCGGGGTCCCTCCCCGCGACGCCCGCGAGCTGCAGGAGGTAGCGGCCGTAGTCGTTCTTGGCCATGCCGGCGCCCACCGCGGCGAGGCGCTCGCGGGAGAGCCAGCCGTAGTTGAACGCGATCTCCTCGAGGCACGCGATCTTGAGCCCCTGCCGGTTCTGGATGGTCTCGACGAAGTTCGAGGCCTCCAGCAGCGACCCGTACGTCCCGGTGTCGAGCCACGCGATGCCGCGGCCGAGCGGCTTCACCTTGAGGCGCCCCTGCCGCATGTAGGCGAGGTTGAGGTCGGTGATCTCGAGCTCTCCGCGCGGGCTCGGACGGATCGTCCTGGCCATCTCCGCGACGTCCGACCCGTAGAAGTAGAGGCCGGGCACCGCCCAGGAGGACTTCGGCTTCGCGGGCTTCTCCTCGATGCCGACGGCGTTGAACTGCGCGTCGAACTCCACGACGCCGTAGCGCTCGGGGTCGCTCACGCGGTAGCCGAAGACGTAGGCCCCGCCCTCGGCGGCGGCCGCCGCCTCCCGGACGGAGCGCTGCAGCCCCTCGCCGAAGAAGATGTTGTCGCCGAGCACCAGCGCGCAGGGCTCGCCCGCGATGAACTCCTCGCCGATGAGGAACGCCTGCGCCAGCCCCTCGGGGCGCGGCTGCTCGGCGTAGGAGAAGCGGACGCCGAAGTCCGACCCGTCGCCCAGCAGCCGGCGGAACGCCGGCAGGTCCTCCGGCGTGCTGATCACGAGGATGTCGCGGATGCCCGCGAACATCAGCACCGAGATCGGGTAGTAGACCATCGGCTTGTCGTAGACCGGCAGCAGCTGCTTGCTCGCCGCGCGCGTGATCGGGTAGAGGCGGGTGCCGGAGCCCCCGGCCAGGACGATTCCCTTCATGTCAGTACTGCCTTTCGTATTCGCCCTTGCCGAGGCGCTTGAGCTTGGTGAACCCGGCGGCCTTCGCCCGGTCGTCGAGGCCCGACCGGCTCGCGCCGACGGCGGCGAGGGCCGGCACGCGCGCGACGCGCGAGCCGCACTCGGGGCAGACGGCGATCGGAGGCTCCCGCAGCGACTGCAGCACCTCGAAGCCGGCGCGGCAGTGCGGGCAGCCCTTTTCGCCTTCGCGGAGCTCGTAGGGGTAGATGGGCATTCCGGTGTTCTCCTCGCCTTCCCATGCTAGCAGAAAGAGCCCCGGAAGGCAAAGCCCGAAATTCGGTTGATTTTCGGAGGCGTCGCGGCTATACTTGTCCTCGGTTCGCCGCAATGGCGGGCCGCCTTCCCTTTTTCCCGCTTCCCTCCATGAAGACTGCCCTGGTCTGCGGAGCCGGCGGCTTCATCGGGTCCCACCTTGCGCGCGAGCTCAAGCGCCGCGGATGGTGGGTCCGTGGGGCCGACCTCAAGCTCCCCGAGTTCTCCCCCACCGCCGCGGACGACTTCCGCCTCCTCGACCTGCGCGAGCGCGCGGCCTGCGTCGAGGCGCTGACGCTCCCCGGCGGCGCCGCCCCCGACGCCGTGTTCCAGCTCGCCGCGGAGATGGGGGGGATGGGCTACATCCACGCCGCCGCCCCCGAGATCATGCACGACAGCGTGCTGATCAACGCCCACATGTGCCACGAGGCCGCGGCGCGCGGCGTCGCCCGCTACTTCTTCTCCTCCTCCGTCTGCGTCTACCACGACATGCAGCCCGGCGACCCGCGGCTCGACGAGGACGGCGCCTACCCCGCCGCCCCCGACAACGACTACGGCTGGGAGAAGCTCTACTCCGAGCGCATGGCCTTCGCCCACGCGCGCGCCTCCGGCATGAAGGTCCGCATCGCCCGCTTCCAGAACTGCTACGGCCCGGAGGGCACCTGGCGCGGCGGCCGCGAGAAGGCCCCCGCCGCCCTCTCCCGCAAGGTTGCCGAGGCGCCCGACGGCGGCGAGGTCGAGATCTGGGGCGACGGCCTGGCCGTCCGCAACTTCATCTACGTCGACGACCTCGTCGACGGCATCCTGCGCCTGATGGACTCCGACCTCGACTTCCGCCCCGCCAACATCGGCACCGAGGAGTACGTCACGGTCCGGCAGCTCCTCGCGACGATCGCCGACGTCGCCGGCAAGCGCATCTCCTTCCGCTCCGTCGACGGCCCCGTCGGCGTCGCCTCCCGCAACTTCTCCACCGACCGCATCCGCTCCACCGGCTGGGCCCCCCGCTTCTCGCTGCGCGACGGCATCGCCCGCACCTACCCGTGGGTCGCCGCGCAGGTCGCGGCAGCGGCGGCGGCGGCATCCCGCTAGCGCCCCGTCCCATGCACTTCCGCAAGGTCCGCGTCTTCTACAACCGCCGCTCCGGCCCCGGAATCTCCCGGTTCCAGCGCGTCGAGGAGGCCTTCGCCCGCGAGTGGAAGGAACTGGCGGACGACCTGGCCTGGTACTTCCCCTCCTCCCGCGAGGACTCCTCCCGAAAGGTGCGCGCCGCGCTCGCCGACGGCGCGGACTGCGTCGTCGTCTGCGGCGGCGACGGCACCGTCTCCTCCATCGGCCGCGACCTGATCGGCTCCGGCGTCCCCATGGGCGTCGTCCCCATGGGCAGCGGCAACGGCCTCGCGCGCCACTTCGGCCAGGCGCTCGACCCCGTCGCCGCCGTCGCCCAGCTCGCCCGCGGGGCCGTGCGCGACCTCGACGTCGGGTACGCCGACGGCGCGCCCTTCCTCGTCTCCGCCTCCGTCGCGTGGGACGCCGCCCTCGTCCGCGCCTACGACCAGATGCCCCTGCGCGGCGTAGGCTCCTACGTGCTCGCCGGCGCCGTCTCCTTCCTCGACTACGCCCCCCAGCCCATCACCGCGACGATCGACGGCGGGGAGCCCTTCACGATCGAGGACCCCCTCCTCTTCACCATCGGCAACGTCTCCGGCTGGGGCGGCGGCGCCCTGATCGACCCCGACTCCGACGCCTCGGACGGCCGCATGGAGCTCGTCGCCGGCCGCCGCCGCGACGCCCCGCGCATGCTCGCCGACATCGCCGCCGTCTTCTCCCGGGGCACGAGCAGCCTCCCGGGCGTCATCCACCGCTCCTTCCGCGAACTCCTGGTCGAGCGCCCCGAGGCCCGCCCCATCCAGCTCGACGGCGAGCTCGTCCCCGCCGGCGCCACCGTCCGCTTCACCGTCGAGAGCGGCCGCATGCGCCTGCTGGTCCCCGCGCCGGCCGCCCCCGCCGGGGAAGCCGCCGCCGCGCCGGCCGCGGAGGACGCGCCATGATCGACACCGTCGAGCTGATGCGGAAGGTTCGCTCCATCCGCATCCTCACCGGGCGCCTCGTCGACGACCGTCTCTCGGGCGACTACCACTCCTCCTTCCACGGCCAGGGCCTCGAGTTCGACGAGATCCGCGAGTACGTCCCCGGCGACGACGTCCGCTCCATCGACTGGAACGTCACCGCCCGCACCGGGACGCCCCAGGTCAAGCGCTTCTCCGAGGAGCGCCGCCTCACCGTCCTGTTCCTCGTCGACGTCTCCGGCTCCCAGGCCTTCGGCTCCGGCCCCCGCCCCAAGGCCGAGCTCGCCGCCGAGATCGCCTGCCTGCTCGCCCTCACCTCCGTCCGCAACCAGGACAACGTCGGCCTCGTCCTCTTCGCCGACCGCGTCCTCAAGACGATCCCCCCGCGCAAGGGCCGCGGCGCCGTCATGCGCATCGTGCGCGAGGTCCTCGCCGCCGAGGGCTCCGCCGCCGGCGGGACGGACATCGACGCCGCCCTCGCCTGCCTCGGCGCCGTCCAGCGCCGCAAGGCGGTCGTCTTCCTGCTCTCCGACTTCCAGGACGAGGGCTACGAGTCCCGCCTCGCCGTCGCGGCCCGCCGCCACGACCTGGTCTGCTGCCCGATCTCCGACCCCGCCGAGCGCGACCTGCCCGACGCCGGTCCGGTCGAGGTCGAGGACCCCGAGACGGGCGAGACCGTCTGGGCCGACCTCTCCTCCCGCGCCGTCCGCCGCGCCTGGGCGGAGCAGGCCGACGCCCGCGCCGAGGCGCTCCGCGCCCTCTTCCGCCGCCACGGCATCGACGCGATGGAGTTCTCGACCGCGCGCGACCCGATCGACACGGTCCGCGCCTTCTTCCGCCGCCGCGCCCTGCGCGCCCGGCGCTCCCGCTAGCGAGCCCCGGACCGGGGGGATGCGATGGCACCCCCAAGCGGAGTCGGACCGCTCTTCCATGGATGAAAACCATGTGTCCTAACCGATAGACGATGGGGGCGCGGACAAAAAGAATGGTGGCGAGGGAGGGACTCGAACCCACGACCAGCGGATTATGATTCCGATGCTCTACCGACTGAGCTATCTCGCCACGGTATGCTGCGCGCAGTGCGTCGCAACGGGTGGGGAGAATAGCAGAACGCCCCCCGCGGGTCAACTGGAATTTTTCGCGAACCGCCGGTCGCTTTCCTTTCCGACAACGCTCTGCTAGAATCGCCGCTCCTCTTCCTCCCCCTTCGCCCCCATTCCCCTTTCCCCCTTTTCAAACTCTTCAACCTCTTCAACCTCTTCAACCTCTTCCCTTGAATCCCTCCCTCTCCAACGGCGGCTACCGCCACGTGCTGCGCCTCGTCGTCCCGATGGTGCTGAGCAACGCGGCCTTCACCGTGATGCAGTTCACGGATCGCGTCCTCGTCGCGCGCTTCTCGTCCGAGGCGATCCAGGCCGCGATGCCCGCCGGCATCCTCACGTTCTGCCTGATGTCGCTCTTCACGGCGACGGCCGGCTACGCGGGGACGTTCGTCGCGCAGTACCACGGCGCGGGCGACCGGCGCGCGACGATCCGGTCGTGCGCGGCCGGCGTCTGGCTCACCGTCCTCTTCCTCCCGCTCTTCGCGCTGCTGCTGCCGCTCTGCTCGTGGATCCTCTCGCTCGCCGCGCGCGACGCCTCGCTCCTCGCGCTCGAGGACCGCTACGCGTTCTGGATGCTCCTCGGCGCGCCGCTCGTCTCGCTGCACTGGGTGCTCTCGGGCTACCTCACCGGACGCGACCGCATCGTCGCCAACGCCCTCGTCACCGTGGCGGGGTGCGCGGCGAACGTCGGGCTGGACTTCTGGCTGATCTTCGGCGGCTGGGGCGTCCCGGCGCTCGGGCTCGCCGGCGCGGGCATCGCCACGTTCGGCTCCGTCGCGATCCAGGTCGCGGGGACGCTCGGCCTCGTCCTGGCGGAGCGCGACGTCCGCGCGCTCCCGCGCCGCGAGCTGATGCGCCCGGACTGGGACCTCGTGCGGCGCATCGTGCGCTTCGGCCTTCCGTCGGGCGTACAGCTGTGCTTCGACATGGCGAGCTTCACGGTCTTCGTACTCCTCACGGGGCGGCTCGACCCGCTCTCGCTCGCGACGAGCAACATCGCCTTCTCGATCAACAACCTGGCGTTCTCGCCCCTCATGGGCTTCTCCAACGCGGCCTCGATCCTCGCGGGGCAGTTCCAGGGCGCGGAGAAGCCGCGGCTCGCTCAGGACTCGGTCATGCGCTGCCTGCGCCTGGCGTGGTGCTACATGGCCCCGTGCGCGGCGGTGTTCCTGCTGCTGCCCGGGCCCCTGCTCGGCGCGTTCCGCTCGCCCGACGCCCCCTACACGGTCGCGCAGATGACGGACCTCGGGCGGACGCTCCTGGCGATGCTCGCGGCGTGGGGGATGTTCGACACGATGAACCTGGTCTTCCTCGGCGCGCTCAAGGGCGCGGGCGACACGCGCTTCGCGATGGCGTGGC
>CAMOEO010000110.1 GCA_946612175.1 uncultured Verrucomicrobiota bacterium | reverse complement strand
TGCTCGGGCCGATGGTCGAGGTGGGCCACGACCCGCGCTGGGGCCGCAACGTCGAGGGCTACGGCGAGGACCCCTACACGGCCGGCCGCTTCGCCGCCGCCGCCGTGCGCGGCATCCAGCGCGACGGCCGCTGCGCCGCGTGCGCCAAGCACTTCGTCGGCTACTCCGCCTGCGAGGGCGGCCGCGACTACTCCTACACGGAGATCTCGGCCCGCGCGATGCGCGAGTGGTACCTGCCGCCCTTCGCCGCCGCCGCGAAGGCCGGCGCGCTCACGGTGATGAGCTCGTTCAACGAATACGATGGCGTCCCGATCCCCGCCAGCCGCGCGCTCCTCACGGACGAGCTCCGCGGCCGCATGGGCTTCCGCGGCTTCGTCGTCTCTGACAGCGGCGCCCTGCACCGCATGGGCAACATGGGCTACGCGCACGACCCGGTCGACCAGACCGCCCGCGCCATCCACGCCGGAAACGAGATGTCGATGGGCGACGGCCTCTTCCGCAACGTCCCCGCCGCCGTCGCCGCCGGCAAGCTTTCGATGGAGGACGTGGACGAGGCCGTCTCGCGCGTCCTGCGCGTGAAGTTCCGCCTCGGGCTCTTCGAGAACCCCTACGCGCCGGAGAAGCCCACGAGGAAGACCTGCCGGCTTCCCGACGCGATCGCTCTCGCGCACACGTTCGCCCGCGAGACGATGGTGCTCCTCAAGAACGATCCGCCCCGTTTTTCGTCTTCCCAACCTTCGAACCTTCGAACCTTCGAACGTTCGAACCGACGGACGGCGATCCTCCCCCTCGACCCGCGAAAGATCCGCAGGCTCGCCCTGATCGGCCCCGCCGGGGACGAGGTCCATCCGCACCTGGGCAACTGGCGCGCCGCCGCCACCGACGTCTCCAAGGGCGTGAACGGCGAGACGTTCCTCGACGCCGCCCGCCGCTTCTTCCCGAAGGCGGAGATCCGCGTCGCCCGCGGGTGCACGTTCTGGGACTACACGCCGCCGACGGAGAAGGACGCGGCCCTGCGCGCCGAGGCCGTCGCCGCCGCGCGCGACGCCGACGTCGTCCTGCTCTGCTTCGGCGAGGTGCCGTGGATGTGCGGCGAGAAGAAGTCGCGCCGCGACATCGCGCTTCCGCCCGCGCAGCCGCCCCTGATCGAGGCCATCGCCGCGCTCGGCCGCCCGCTCGTCGGCCTCTGCTGCTCCGGCCGCGCGCTCGCGTTCCCGAACCTCGCCGCGAAGATGGACGCGCTCCTCTGGTGCTGGCAGAGCGGCTGCCGCGCGCCGACCGCCGCGATGGAGATCCTCGTCGGCAAGGCGAACCCGAGCGGAAAGCTCCCCATCTCGTTCCCGCGGTCCGTCGGCCAGATCCCGGTCTTCTACAACGCCCACGGCAAGATCACGCCCGACTGCCCGGACTACCAGGACCTTCCCAAGGAGAACGGCCCGTGGTTCCCCTTCGGCTTCGGGCTGTCGTACACCACCTTCCGCTACGGAAAGGTCCGCGTCGCCGGTTCCGCGCCCGGCCGTTCTCGGCCGGGTTTCGAGGCGACCGTCACGGTGAAGAACACGGGCCCCCGCGCCGGCAAGGAGACCGTAATCTGGTATCTCTCCGATCCGGAGGCCTCCTACACGCAGCCCGTGCGGCGCGTGATCGCGTTCGAGAAGATTGCACTACGACCCGGCGAAGCGAAGACCGTCCGCCTGCGCATCGACCCGATGCGCGACCTGGCCTACGACCTTCCCGACGGCCGCCGCGTCCTCGAGCCCGGCGCATTCGTCCTCTCCGCCTCCCTCCGTTCCGAAGCCCGCTTCGTCCTTCCGTCATGAAAAAGTACCTCCTCCCCCCGGACCGCAACTGGTACCGCGCCAACCTCCACTGCCACTCCAACCTCTCCGACGGCTACTGGCCCCCCGCCCGCCTCCGCGACGAATACCGCAACGCCGGGTACTCCATCCTCGCGGTCACCGACCACAACGTCCTCGCCGACCACTCGGACCTCAACGAGCCCGGCTTCCTGATGCTGACCTCGACCGAGTACGACGTCACCGACTGGGATTCGCACCTGCCCCTCGGGAGGCCCGACGCCAACCCCTGGAACGGGCGCTACCACAACACGTTCCACCTCAACCTCTTCTCCAAGGTTCCGAACCCCGCCGGCCGCCCCGCTCGCGACACCATCTGGGGCGTCCAGCACAACTGCTTCGAGGGCACGCCCGAGGAGGCGGAAAGGAAGAAGGCCTTCTCCCTGGACGCCGTGAACGAGGTGATCGCGAAGGCGAACGAGGCCGGCTTCCTCGTCCAGTACAACCACCCGAACTGGTCGCGCAACGTCCGCGCCGACTGGCTCGGCCTCAAGGGCGTCTGGTCGCTCGAGATCCTCAACTACGCCACCGAGTGCCTCACCGGCGGCGAGTACTGCCCGTACGTCTACGACGACCTGCTCAACCACGTCTCGCCCCGCATCTTCTGCTCGATGGGCGACGACAACCACAACCGCGACGGCACCACCGCGCAGTCCTTCGGCGGCTCGACGATCGTCGGCGCCGAGTCGCTCGACTACGCCTCCGTGATCCGCGCGCTGGAGCGCGGCGAGTTCTACTGCTCGAGCGGCCGGGTCGACCCGCCGCGCATCCTCGCGCTCTACGTCGAGAGCGGCGTCGTCCACGTCGACTGCTCCCCCGCCTCGTTCGTCTTCTTCGTCGGAGACGGGCGCCGCTACGGCGTCAAGCGCGGCAAGGACATGACGCACGCCGAGTTCCCGCTCGCCCGCGACGACGGCTGGTTCCGCGTGGCCGTGCGCGACGACCGCGGCAACACCGCCCACACGCACGCCTACCTCGTCGGCGACTGCCGCTAGCGGCGGGCGCGGCGCGCCGCGCTACGCGCGCTCCACGACCACCGAGACGCCGTCGGGGATCGCGGCGATCCGCGCGCCCGGCCCCGCCGCGGCGCACGCCTGCGCGATGCCGTCCTCCAGCGTCGACGCCGCCCCGAGCCCCATCGACCGGAGCATCGCGTGGTCGCAGTCGCGCGTCACGACGATCACGCGGCGCCGGCGCATCACGCGCGCCAGGATCTGCACCTGCCACTGGTCGGGCTCCGTGCGGTCGCGCGGCACCGCCTCGATGCGCCGCAGCAGCGCGTCGGGCGACTCGGCCTCGGAGAGCATGCGGAAGAACCCCTCCCCGCCGTGCCCGTCGCCGCACGCCGCGCACAGCACGATCGCCCCGCCCTCGCGGCACGCCGCCTCGCCCGCGGTCATCCCCTTCACCGCCTGGTACACGTTCTGGTCGAGGGGATGTCCGCCGTTGGAGGTCACGACGACGTCCGCCTCCGGCACGCGCACGCGGCAGGCGTCCGCCAGGAAGCGGCACCCCGCCTCGTGCGCCGCGCGGTGCGCCCCCGCGAACGCGCGGACGATCCGCTTGTCCGGGTTGAGCACCACGTTGAGCACGAACGCGAGCCGCGCCCGGTCCGCCGCGAACACCATGTCGCGGTGCACCGGGTTGCCCTCCAGGATGCCCGTGCGAGCCCGCGGGTCCGCGATGAACTCCGCGCAGTGGTTCGCCAGCACCGTCTCGCGCGACGCGACGCCGGGCAGCACGCTCTTGCGCCCGCCCGAGTAGCCCGCGAAGAAGTGCGGCTCCACGAACCCCTCCGCGACGAGCAGGTCCGTCTCCATCGCATGGCGGTTCAGCCGCAGGCGCCCGCCCGACGGCAGGATCCCCGCGTCGACCAGCTCCGCGTCGTTCCGCGCGTCGTGCAGAACGATGCGCTCCCGGTCGACGATTTCCTCGCCGAGCTTCTCGACGAGCTCGTCGCGCCGCGGCACGCGGTGGCACCCCGTCGCGACGAGCAGCGTGACGTCGATCCCGGGGTTTCCGCGCCGAAGCCGCTCGAGCATCGGCGGCACGAGCCACCGCGAGGGGACCGGGCGCGTGTGGTCGCTCAGGATCACCGTCGCCGTCCGCTTTCCGGCCGCGAGGTCCTCAAGCCGAGGCGAGCCGATCGGATCGTCCAGCGCCCGCGCCACCTCCGCAGCGGGATCGGAGGCGGGGGGCGGCAGAGGCGCCTCGTAGACGCCGAGCATCCGCTCGTCGGGAACGTCGGCCTCGAGCCGGGTGCGGCCGTAGGGAATGGAAATGCGCATGGTCAGTCTCCGCCGCCGATTATCGCAGAGCCCTGTGGACGTGTCAAGACGCTGCGGTCTTGCGACCGGCGCGCGAAAATGGTAGAATTTCGCACCATCCGCAATCGCTTGCCCCACCTCCGGAAATGAAACGAAGCCTCCTCCCGCTCGCCCTCCTCCCCGCCGCGGCCCTGGCCGCCGCGCCGCTCACCCTTGCGCCGATGTTCGGCAGCCACGCCGTGCTGCAGCGCGACGTCAAGCTCCCCGTCTGGGGCACCGCCGAACCGGGTGCGAACGTGAAGGTCCGGCTCGTACGCGACGACGCCGACGAGGGGAACGCCATCGAGACCATCGCGGTCGCGGGCGCCGACGGCCGCTGGCGCGCCGTCCTTCCCCCGCATCCCGCCGGCGGTCCGTTCCGGCTCTCGGCCGGCTACCTGTCCGCCGCCGGCTCCGACGCGCCTCTCATCGCGGAGGACGTCCTCTTCGGCGACGTGTGGCTCTGCTCCGGACAGTCCAACATGGACATGAGCTACGGCTGGGGCCTTACGCGGGGCAAGGAGGACATGGAGACGGCCGACGACCCGTGGATGCGCCTCTTCGACGACCGCAACGCCGCTTCCATCACTCCGCTCGACGACCTCTCCAAGCCCGCCGCGTGGACGGGCTCCGGCTTCGCGCACGCCAAGACGTTCTCGGCCTGCGGCTGGTTCTTCGGCCAGGCGCTGCGCAAGGCCATGCCGGACGTCCCGATCGGCCTCGTCGAGGCGTCGTGGTCCGGCTCTCCGATCAAGACCTGGCTGTCCGCGGAGGCCTACCGCTCCGTCGGCCCCGAGCAGAGCGCGGAGGTCGACAAGGCGCTCGCCGACCTCGCCGCCTACGACGCGGCCGGCGGCAAGGCGGAATACGAGCGCCGCCTCGCCCTCTGGAAGGCGGAGTGCGCAACGAAGGGCGACATCGCCGCCGAGGGCGCCGGCTTCGACGATGCGTCGTGGGCCGAGGCCGAGGTCCCCGTCCGCTTCGAGGACCAGTTCGACAAGAACTTCGACGGCTGCGCCTGGTACCGGCGCTCGTTCGACCTCACGGCCGCGCAGGCCGCCGGCGGGGCGACGCTCTCGCTCGGGACGATCGACGACGTCGACGTCGCGTGGGTGAACGGCGTCTTCGTCGGCTCCAACGCCGTCTGGAACGTGCCGAGCGTCTACAAGGTGCCCGCCGGCGTCTTGCGCGAGGGGCGCAACGTCGTCGCCGTCAAGATCGTCGACATCGGCAAGGCCGGCGGCTTCACCGGCAAGCCCGGGGACGTGGCGCTCGCCGCCGCCGACGGCTCCTCCGTCGCGCTGGCGGGCGCGTGGCGCAGCGAAGGGTTCCGCTACGACCCGCCCCCCGCCAACGGCGAGGTGAACAGCTGGACGCCCACCGCCTGCTACAACGCGATGCTGCACCCGCTCTTCCCGATGGCCCTCAAGGGCGCGATCTGGTATCAGGGCTGCTCCGACGTGGGCGGCCGCGGCCCACTCTACGAGAAGAAGTTCCGCGCCATGGCGGAGGACTGGCGCGCGCACTTCACGCACCCCGACGGACTTCCGATCTTCATCGTGCAGCTGGCCGCCTATCTGGAGACCCATGACGAGCCCTACGACTCGTGGTGGGCCGACATGCGCTGGTCGCAGATGAAGCTCGGCGAGACCCTCCCGAAGTGCGGCACCGCCGTCGCGATCGACATCGGCCACCACACCGACATCCACCCCAAGGACAAGAAGTCCGTCGGCGAGCGCCTCGCCGCCCTCGCCCTCGCGCAGGCTTACGGCCGCGAGGACCAAGCCCTCAGCCCCGTTCCGGCAGATGATGTTGCGCTCGCGTCCGACAAGTCCGCGCAGGTGCGTATCCGCTTCGCAGATCCTGTGAGCGGAAATCCCGTTGCGCTGAAGCCCGGCGCCATCAAGGGCTTCCAGATCGCGAAGGACGGCAAGTCCTTTGAATGGGCCGAGGCGACGGCCGATGGCGACACCGTGACAGTCGGCGCCGACGCCGCCCCCTCCATGAGGCCTGTCTGCGTCCGATACGCCTGGGACGATTATCCCGACTGCGATCTTGCGACCGAAGCCGGTCTCCCCGTCGGCCCGTTCGAGCTCGCCGTCGGCCCTGTGCGCTAGCCGCAGCCTCCACATCCTCTTTTTCGCAACAACAACAAATAAGAGACACTTCGATGATAGACTATGTGGCAGAACTTGGGATCGCCTTAGCCCCAAAGTTGTTTGATTGGTTAGTTAGCCAAGATAATTGTCAATCATCGGATGATGGAGGTGTTGCACAATTCGCTGAACAGCTTGCTAAGTGCAAGTCCGAATTTGAATTATCAATTCGTTCAACTGCACGTACGAAGTTGCTATTCGGACTTCTTTTCATCGTAATTACCATGGGATGCGTAATTTATTGTTATCTCAAACCGTTTGTTTTCTTAAGTCGTCAACAAAATGGCTCGTGGATCGCGTGGTTGAAAGGAATTGTCTGTGCTAATCCTCTCTGGTTGGTCGGGTTCTCGATCGGTCTACTGGCGTTTGTTACTGCGATTCAGTCTTTCACCCGTTCACACGAACTCTCGGGCCTTGCCAACAATGTGAACAGAATGAGGCTTTCTGATTTTCAAGACCTTTTACAACAGTTATCATGAAGATTATTCGCGTCAATTTGGCGACCTCCGAGGCTCAGTAGTCGAAACCAGACCGTCGAGCCGAGCCCGCTCGATCTCCCCTTCCATGCTTTCCCGAAAACGGATGCCCCCCCGCCGAGCTCGGCGGCGCGGCGGAAGCCGCCCGCGAGCACGTCTGTCTCAAACTGGCCGCCAATCCAGACGGCGGCCCGGTGCGCGGCTTCCAGCTCGTGGGGGACTACGGCGTCACGGTCCCGGCCGCGGCGACGATCCGCGGCGATTCTGTCGCCGTGGCCGTTCCGGCCGGCGCGAAGCCGCGCCGCGTCCGCTACGCCTGGGACGACTACCCGGACTGCAACCTCGTCAACGGCGAGGGCCTTCCCTGCGGCCCCTTCCAGCTCGCCCTTTCCTCCGCCGACTAGCCTCGGCGAGGCTGGATCGCGAATTCGGACGGGCGCATCCCCTTTTCCACCGCGTCGCGAAGCGACCAGGCGGGATTGCCGGATTCGATCCTGTAGCTCCAGAAGAAGAAGCCCCGGCCGTTCTCGAACGCCTTGATCTGTGCGTCGAAGAAGGCCTGGCGCTCTTCGTCGGTCCGGGGCCCGCCGGTCCCGAGGCTCCACTCCCCGACGACCGTCGGGAGGACGTTTCCGTCCAGCTCGCGCAGCTCCGCGGCAAGGTTCTCCTCGGCGTCGCAGACGTTCCCCGCCGCGTCGAGCGACCGGTGCCAGTCGTCGAAGCACTGGTATCGGTGCGCGTCGAGGACGACGTTGCGGAACGCGTGGCCGCCGAACGCGCCGAAGAGTTCCCCGATGCGCGGACCCCGGAAGCCGTCGTGGAGCACCACGGCGCCGCTTTCCGGCGGGCAGTGCCGACGGATGGCCTTGTAGGCGCGCCGGTTGAAATCCCGGATCGCCTCGTCCGGCACGAAAAGCGGATCCTCCGGTCGTCGGTCCCAGCGCGGTTCGTTCAGCGTCTCGATCCCCCAGAGCGCCTTGCGCCCTCCGTAGCGCTCCGCCAGGCGTTCGAGCGTGAGGACCGCGAAGTCGACGTATTCGGGCCTCTTGTGCCAGTCGCAGACGCCTTCGATCCCGCCGTTGTCGAAAGCGTTTTGGCATCCCGGCGCGCAGTGCAGATCGACGAGGACCATCAGCCCGTGCCGTTCCGCCCAGTCGAACGCCCAGTCGAGGCGTTCGATGCCGCCGTCCACGTAGGGGTGCGGATCCGCGCCGTAGCGCTCGTGGTACGGATAGCCGGACGCCGAGCCGAAGATCCAGTGGCCCACGGGAATCCGCACCGCGTTGAGCCCGTGGTCCGCGATCCATGCGAAGTCCGCTTCCGTGATCCACGTGTCCCAGTGTTCGCGCAGGCGCCGTGTCGCCTCCTCGCGTCCGAGCTGCACGCAGAAGGCGGTTTCGTCCTTGCCGTTCACGCCCGCGAACAGGCTTTCCTTCATCCAGCGCTCGAGGACGAGCCATCCTCCGAGGTTCACGCCCCGGACGTGCACGCCGAACTTGTTTTCGGGAATTCGTGTCATCTTGTGGTTCCTTTTCGTTCTGAATCAAAGTTGATTAAGCCGAGGGTGCTCGGCTTGGTAGTTCTCGATGCGCGAAAAGATCGGCCGCCTGGGCTCGGTGGAGAAGGTGATCAGGTAGTAGCCCCAGCCCTCATAGTCATGGTGGTTCCAGCGCCGGTATCCGGCCATGCTGCTCCCGCTGCCGACAAATCGGCTCCTCGGCGTACGGTCATGCGTTTCGGGTGTGGTTTTCATGCGGAGGATTGTATCAAATACCCGCTTCCGAATCCACCCCTTTTCTTCGCCCCCGCGCCGAAGCCCATCGCCGAGCCCCGCCGTGCGCCGAGCCCCGCCGTGCGCCGAGCCCGCCGTGCGCCGAGCCCCGCCGTAAGCCGAGCCCGCCGTGCGCCGAGCCCGCCGTGCGCCGAGCCCCGCCG
>CAMOEO010000109.1 GCA_946612175.1 uncultured Verrucomicrobiota bacterium | reverse complement strand
CCACCCGCCTCCGGCGGGAGCCCCCTCAGAGAGGGGGCCGGCTCCCCCGCTGGGGGAGCTGGCGAGCGAAGCGAGCCTGAGGGGGTCTCGCCCGCGGCCTTGCGGAACGCCTCCGCCGCGGGGCGGTAGGCCTCCCACGCATGGACGACGCCCTCGATGACGCCGGGGTCGGCGGCGCCGAACGCGGCGGCGTCGGCGCGCGCGGAGCGGAGTGCGTCGAGCGCGTCGAGCAGCGCCGGCACGTCGGCGGCGCGGAGCTTCGGCTTCGGCGCGCCCGCGGCGGACGCGGAGAGAAGCTCCCGGCGGATCGCGCCGCGCTTGAACGGGCGCGCGAGGAAGAAGCGGTTCGGGAGGTCGTCCCACGCGGCGCGGAGCGAGGCGGCGTCGAGCGCCGCGGCCTTCTCCTCGTCGAGGCCCGGCCAGGCGGCGGCGAACGCCGCGCGGCCGGCGAGGCCGCGCTCGCGGGCGAGGAGCTTCGCCTCGGTCTCGCCCCACTCCTCCCCGAGCGGCGCCGCCGCGCGGCAGAGCGCGCGGGCGAGCGGCGGGAGGGGCCGGGCGGCTGCGGCGAGGGCCTCCGCCCAGGCAGGCGTCCACTCGGTCGCGCCGATCGGGCCGAACGATTCGTAGAGCTCGTCGGGGACGTCGCGCGCGGCGGCGGCGAGCGTCCCGGCGAGCGCGGCCGACGCCTCGTAGGCGCCCTCGGAGAGCGGCGCGTCCGGCAGCTCCGGGGCGCCCTCGGGGGCGTTCCCCGCGTGCGCCATCAGGTGCGAGAAGGCGCGGTAGGGCGTGAGGCCGCAGGGATGCGCGCGGTGGAGCGCGGCGACGGCGCCGTCGAGCGAGCGGCGCGTCGCGCGCAGGTCGGCGAGCGTCGCGTCCCACGCCTCGGGCGGCTCGGTGCCGCCGTAGTCGAGCGACTCCTTGAACTGGCGCAGCACCTCGGCCTTGCCGGCCTTGTTCGAGTGCAGCTCGAGGCAGAACGGCGCGAGGCCGATCTTGCGCAGGCGGCGCTGCACCACCTCGAGCGCGGCGCGCTTCTCGGCGACGAAGAGCACGGTCTTGCCGGCGGCCATGCAGCAGGCGATGAGGTTCGTGATCGTCTGCGACTTGCCCGTGCCGGGCGGCCCGTGCAGGACGAAGTTGCGGCCGCGCACGGCGGCCATCACGGCGGAGAGCTGCGAGGAGTCCGCGGCGACGGGGCACGGCGGCCAGGCGGCGTCCGAGAGCGCGTCGACCTGCGAGGGGTCGACCGCCGCGACGCCGTCGTCGAACGCGCCGCCGCCCGCGAGCAGGTGCGCGATGATCGGCGACCTGGCCAGGTCGTCGAGGCGCGACGAGAGGTCGCGCCACATCAGGAACTTGTTGAACGAGAAGCGGCCGATCCAGACCTCGGGCTCGACCGACCACTCCGCGAGCGGCGCGACGGCGGCGCGGTAGGACGCGAGGACCTTCGCGAGGTCGACGCCGTGCTCGTCCTCGGGCATCGGGTCCGCGCCCGGGACCTCGACGCGCTGCTCGCGGCGGAGCATCTCGAGGAGCGTGACGTTCGGCGCGGGGTCCTCGTCCGTGCGGCGCAGCGAGAAGCCCTCCTTGCCGGGGAGTCGCTTCAGCTCCACCGGATAGAGCACGAGCGGCGCGCGGTAGACCGGCGCCGAGCCGCCCTTGCCGTCCTTCCACCTCAGGACGCCGAGCGCGAGGAAGAGCGTGCACGTGCCGCCCTCCTCCAGGTCGTTGCGCGCCGCGCGGTAGAGGCCGAGCAGGCGCTTGTAGGCGTTGCCCGACTCGCCCGCGAGCGCGTAGAGCCGCCCGCCCGCGCACTCCTTCGAGAGGAACTCGCGGGCCTGCCTCTCCTCGGAATCGGCGATACGCGAGCCCCCCTCCGAGAGGGGGGTGGCGGCGGAAGCCGCGGCCTGCCCGCCCCCCTCCGAGAGGGGGGTGGCGGCGCCAGCCGCCGGGGGGAGTACTCCGTACGGAGGCGTTCCGTCTTCCGGCTCTGCGGCGGGGTTCGCCTCCGTTCGCCCACGGCACCGGCCTCCGCGGGCCGCGGAGGCCGGCCGAGGCTCGGCGTCCGCGAAGAGCGCGGCGATCCTCGGGCCCTTCTCGGGGACCTCGACGATGCGGTAGACCTTGTCCTCGGCGACGGCGTCCTCGAGGAACTCGGGCGCGTCGAAGGCGAGACGGACGGCGCCGGCGCCCTCCTTGAAGTTGAGGAGGCGGTTGCGGCGGGAGAGGTCGAGCAGCATCGAGCACCAGTGCGCGACGCGGGGCGGCAGCTTGGGGGCGGGGGCCTCCGGCGGCGGCGTGGCGGGGTCCGCCCCCGCGGGGGTGTCTGCGGCGTTCTTCGGTTCGGTATCGTTCGGCTCGGACATGGCAAGGCTCCTGCGGGCGGGTTCGCGCGCGTCGTGCCTTGCATTCTAGCACGGGTCGCGGCGCCTGCGCAACCGCGGTGGACGCGGCACGGGCGCTGTGCTAGACTCCCGCCGCATGCAGAACGATTCCGGACAGCAGCGGCTCCGCGAGCTCGGGAGCGGGAGGATCCTCCCGCTGCTCTGGAGGTTCGCGTGGCCGGCGCTCGTCACGATGACGCTGAACAACCTCTACAACGCCATCGACCGCATCTACATCGGGCACGGCTGCGGGCAGGAGGCGATCGCGGGCCTCACGCTCACGACGCCCATCATGATGGTGATGGGCGCGTTCGGCCCCCTCATCGGCGTCGGCTCGGGCACGATCATCTCCATCAAGCTCGGGCAGAAGGACATGGCCGGCGCCGAGCGCACCCTCGGCCAGTGCGTGGCGCTCAAGCTCCTGCTGGGCGTCACGGTCGCGCCGGTTCTCTTCCTGTGCCTCGGCCCGATCCTGCGGGCGATGGCCGGCGGCGGGGTGACGGACGCCGCGCTGCGCCAGGGCCGGCTGTACCTGGACATCGTCGTGCTCTTCCACTTCCTGGCCCATCTGGCGTTCGGCCTCTCGGCCTGCATGCGCTCGGAGGGCTCCCCGGTTTCCGCGATGCGATGCATGATGGTCGGCGCATTCGCGAACCTCCTCCTCGACCCGATCTTCATCTTCGACCGCATTCCGGTCGGAAACGTCTCCCTCCCCGGCCTCGGCCTCGGCGTGGCCGGCGCCGCGTGGGCGACGAACCTCGCCATGGCGCTGGCCGCGCTGGCCGCGCTACACCACTACACCGGCGGGCGCTCCGTCGTGCGGCTGCGCCTCCGCAACGTCCGGATCTACCGGGACCTCGCGCCGCGCGTCCTCGCGATCGGCCTCTCGCCGTTCCTCATGCAGTTCGTCGGCTCGACGATCAACTTCTCGCTCAACCACGCCTTCGCGCACTGGTGCGGCACGCCGGAGGAAGGGACGGTGCAGATCGCCGCCTTCGGCATCTTCCAGACCGTCGCGATGCTCTTCTTCATGCCCTCGATGGGCGTGCAGCAGGGCTTCGGCCCCATCATCGGCTACAACTGGGGCGCGAGGAACCTCGCGCGCGTACGCCGCTCGCTCGACCTCTCGATCGGCATCACGTCGGCCATCGTCGCGGCCGCCTGCGCCGCCCAGATGCTCCTGGCCCGCCCCCTGGCCTGGTGCATCGCCGACGCGCCCGGCATCACGGACGCCGGCGCCTTCGCGATTCGGATCGGCAACTGCATGATCTGGTGCATCGGCCTGAACGTCGCCGCGACGACCTACTTCCAGTCCGTGGGCCGCCCCCGCTCCGCCATCCTGCTCTCTCTCCTGCGGCAGTTCATCGTGCTCCTGCCCTGCGTGTGGATCCTGCCGCGCGTCCTGCCGGTCCCCCCGGTCCTCGCGGTCTGGCTCTCGCTGCCGTTCTCGGACTTCGTCGCCTTCCTCGCGACCATCCCCCCGATCCTCCGCGAGCGCCGCGCCCTCGTCCGCGGCGCCTCCTGAGCGCCGGAGCGCCGGACGAGGGCGGTTTGCCCTGCGCCGGGCTTTCTGGTAGAATGGCCGGCATGAATTCCGCAACGCCCACCGCCCCCGCGCAGGCCGCGCCGGATCCGCTCGCCGGATTCCGGCCGGACGCGGTCCGCCTCGGCGTGTTCCTGCTCGCGCTCGCCGTCGGCGCGCTGCTGTACGTCCGCTGGGGATGCGACTCCGACGTCGTCCACGAGGGGCACTCCATCTTCGCCTGGGTCGCCATGCACTGGCGCCTCGCCCCCGACTTCCGCATCAACTGGGCCGTCCTCGCCGTCGCCGCCATCGCGGCCTGGCGGGAGCGCGAGGCGCTCGCCGCCGCGGCGGTCCGCCCCTCGTGGCTCGGCACCGTCGTCGTCGGCATCGCGCTCCTCGTCCACGTCGTCGGCTACCGCTCCCAGCTGCCCCGCCTCTCGATCGCCTCCGTCCCGGTCGCGCTCTGGGGGCTCTCGCTCGCCGTCTGGGGCCCGCGCGTCGCCCGGATCCTGGCCTTCCCCTGCGCCTACGTCCTGCTCGCGTTCACCAACTCCCTTCTCGTCGAGCTCACGATGCCGCTGCGCCTCATGGCGAGCCGCCTCGCGGTCCTGCTCCTCCAGGGCGTCGGCATCGGCGCCTCCAACAACGGCACCGTCGTCTTCGCGGCGGCGGGCGGCGGCTTCCAGTTCGACGTCGAGGAGGGCTGCTCGGGCCTCCGCTCGCTGGTGACCATGACGGCCCTCGCCGCCCCGTACGCCTTCTTCACGATGTCGACGAACGTCCGCCGCCTCGCGCTCTTCGCCCTCTCCGTCCCGCTCGCCATGCTCGCCAACGCGCTCCGCATCTTCTCGCTCGGCGTCGTCGCCGAGGGCATCGGGATGAGGCTCGCGATGTCGCTCTACCACGACTTCTCGGGCTACCTCGTCTTCTTCCTCTCCCTGCTGCTGCTCATCGGCGCGGGTTCGATCCTCAACCAAGACTGGAGGGCCAGGCTGTGCGCACTCAAGCCGCGCAGGCGCTCCGCCGCCTGAGGTCCGCCCTCCCCGGGCTCGCCGCCGCCGCGCTCCTCGCGGGCTGCGCGCTGGCGCTCTCCGGCGGCCGCACGATCTACGGCAACCCGACCGGCGCCGTCCCGCTCGAGCTGCCCGAGGAGCTCGGCCCGTGGCGCGGCGAGCGCGTCTGGTTCTGCACCAGCAACCAGTGCGCCCGCTCCTGGCTCGAGTCGGACCTGCTCCGGCGCCGCCGCGAGGACGCGGAAGACGCGGGCGAAGACCCCGCCGCGCTCGCGCCCGCCGAGCCCGCCGCCCTCCCCTGCCCCGCGTGCGGCGCCGCGCTCGCGCCCATCTCGCTCGGCGAGCTCACGCTCCTGCCGGACTCCACCCCGATCTTCCGCCGCATCTACCGCCGCCCCGGCCACCCCGACATCATGGCGACCGTGGTCTTCTCCGGCATCGAGCGGCGCTCCATCCACCGCCCGCAGGTCTGCCTCGTGGGCCAGGGCAACCTCATCCTCGACGAATACACCCGCGACACCCGCACCTCCCTCACCGACCCCTCGCTGACGATGCCGCTGCGCGTCCTCGAGATCACACACCCCGACAAGGACCCCGCCACGGGCCGCGTTCTCTCCCAGTCCCCCGGCATCTACGCCTACTGGCTCTTCAACCCCGAGCACGAGACCGTCCACCACCTCGCCCGCTTCGCGCGGATGATGTACGACAACTGCTTCCGCGCCTACCGTCCCCGCTGGGGCTACGCCTCGATCAGCATCGCGCGCGACCCCGCCCGTCCCGACGAGTGGCAGGACGCCCTCGACGAGTTCATTCCGCGCTTCCGTCCGCTGATCGACGGCGTCCGCGCGCGCCTCGACGCGGAGCGCGCCATCCCGCTCCGCCTCGAGGGCTTCTCCGCCGGCGCCAACGTCTACGAGGGCACCAACGCCCCCGTCTCCGGCCGCTGACGCCCGTCCCTTCCGCCCCTCCCTACCGTCCCCCGCCGATGCACCTGCTCACCATCTTCCAGGAAGGCGCCTCCCCCACGCGCGCCGAACTCCCCGACGGCGTCCATGTCGTCGGCTCCGGCGAACGCTGCCGCATCCGACTCCCCGACCGCGCCGTCTCCGAACGCCACGCCGTCCTCACGCTCTCCGGCGGGAGGGCCTTCGTCGAGGACATGGGCTCCGACACCGGCACCTTCGTCAACGCCCTCCCCGTCGGCCGCCGCACCGAGGTTCTCCCCTCCACGCCCGTCACCATCGGCCCCTACACCCTCACCCTCGCCCCCGTCGCCGCCCCCGCGCCGGCGCCCGCGCCGGCCGCGCCGGCCCCGAAGCCCGCGGCGCCGCCGCCGGAGCCGCCGGCCTCCCGCGCGCCCGCGCCCGCCCCCGCTCCGCCGCCTCCGCCCGACGAGCGCCGCCGCTCCGTGAAGCGCCAGATCCACGGCGAGCTCGTCGCCCGCCTCGACATCAAGCGCCTCTCCGCCTCCCGCATCAAGCCCGAGGAGCTCCGCCGCCGCGCCGTCGAGCACGTCGACGCGATCCTCGCCGAGATCCGCGACCGCCTCCCCGCCGGCATGGACCCCGCCGAGCTCGGCAAGGAGATCCTCGACGAGGCGCTCGGCCTCGGCCCCCTCGAGGACCTGCTCGCGGACGACTCCGTCTCCGAGATCATGGTCAACGGCCCCGACCGCATCTTCGTCGAGCGCGGCGGGCGCCTCGAGCTGACCGGCCGCACGTTCATGGACGAGGCCGCGGTCATGGCCGCCATCGAGCGCATCGTCTCCCCGCTCGGCCGCCGCGTCGACGAGTCGCAGCCCTACGTCGACGCCCGCCTCGCCGACGGCTCCCGCGTCAACTGCGTCATCCACCCGCTCTCCCTCGTCGGCCCCTGCATCACCATCCGCAAGTTCGCCCGCCGCCAGCTCTTCGACCGCGACTTCATCGCGTTCGGGACGATGACCGAGCAGATGGCCGCGTTCCTCCGCGTCTGCGTCCTGATGCGCAAGAACATCGTCGTCGCCGGCGGCACCGGGTCCGGCAAGACGACCCTCCTCAACGTCCTCTCCAACTACCTTCCCCACGACGAGCGCATCCTCACGATCGAGGACGCCGCGGAGCTCCGCCTCGCGCAGCCCCACCTCGTCCGCCTCGAGGCCCGCCCGCCCAACATCGAGGGCCGCGGCGCCGTCACGATCCGCGACCTCGTCCGCAACGCCCTCCGCATGCGCCCCGACCGCATCATCGTCGGCGAGTGCCGCGGCGGCGAGGCCCTCGACATGCTCCAGGCGATGAACACCGGCCACGACGGCTCGCTCACCACCGTCCACGCCAACTCCCCCCGCGACGTCGTCTCCCGCCTCGAGACGATGGTGCTCATGTCCGGCCTCGAGCTGCCCTCCCGCGCCATCCGCGAGCAGATCGCCTCCGCCGTCGACCTGATCGTCCACGAGTCGCGCCTCTCCGACGGCTCCCGCAAGATCGTCTGCATCTCCGAGGTCATGGGCATGGAGGGCCAGCAGATCACCCTGCAGGACCTCTTCGTCTATCGCCAGACGGGCATCGACCCCCACGGCCGCGTCACGGGCTACTTCACGCCCACCGGCGCCATCCCGTCCTTCTTCAACGACCTCGCCGTCCGCGGCCTCTCGCTGGACATCTCCACCTTCACCCCGGTCAAGGGCTAGCCCGATTCCCCGGCCTCGTTCCGCCCCCGCCCGGGCTCGGCCCACGGCCGTTCTTTTTCGTTTCCTTTTCGAAGGCGTTTGTGCTAGGATTCGCGCCCTTCCGTCCCACCCCCGGCCCCCAGCCCCACGTCACGCCATGGATAGACTCTCCGACCTCGGTCTCACCGAGCTCCAGCTCGAAATCAAGAACACCTGCCGCGAAATCGGCGAGAAGAAGATCCTTCCCGTCCGCGAGAAGTACGACGCGGAGGGCATCTTCCCCACCGACATCGCGAAGGACTTCGCCGACGCCGGCCTCTTCGGCCTCTTCATCCCCGAGGAGTTCGGCGGCATGGGCGGCGGGACGATGGACATGGTCGTCGCCGTCGAGGAGCTCTCCAAGTACTGCGCCGGCATCGCCCTCTCGCTCTTCGGCACCGCGCTCGGCACGCTCCCGATCCTGCTCTGCGGCAGCGAAGAGCAGAAGAAGCGGTACCTGCCCCGCATCGCCGAGGGCACCATCGCCGCCTTCGCGCTCACCGAGGCCAACGCCGGCTCCGACGCCGCGGCCGTCCGCACGACCGCGGTCGAGGACGGCGACAGCTACGTCCTCAACGGCACCAAGCAGTGGATCACCAACGGCGGCGAGGCCGACGTCTACACCGTCTGCGCGATGACCGACCCCGGCCGCGGCGCGCGCGGCGCGTCGTTCTTCATCGTCGAGAAGGGCACGCCCGGATTCACCTTCGGCAAGAAGGAGAACAAGATGGGCATCCGCGCCTCCGCGACGCGCGAGCTCGTCTTCCAGGACTGCCGCGTCCCGAAGGAGAACCTCATCTGGGGCCGCGGCCGCGGCTTCTTCGTCGCGATGAAGACGCTCGACCAGTCCCGCCCCTCCGTCGCCGCGCAGGCGCTCGGCATCGCCGAGGGCGCGCTCGAGTGCGCCGTGAAGTACTCGCGCGAGCGCCGCCAGTTCGGCCAGCCGCTCTGCGCCAACCAGGGCTACCTCTTCATGCTCTCGGACATGGCGATGAAGGTCGAGGCCGCCAAGGCGCTGGTCTACCGCTGCGCGCAGGCGATGGACGCCGGCCTGAAGGACTTCTCCAAGATCTCCGCCATGGCCAAGTGCTACGCCTCCGACGTGGCGATGTCCGTCACGACCGACGCCGTCCAGGCGCTCGGCGGCTACGGCTACATGAAGGAGTACCCCGTCGAGAAGATGATGCGCGACGCCAAGATCACGCAGATCTACGAGGGCACCA